>NZ_RZPB01000407.1:0-5634 GCF_003998535.1 Mesorhizobium sp. M7A.F.Ca.AU.002.02.1.1
TTTCGCATCAGCGCCTTTGACGAAGAACGCCGCCAGCACGATCAGAAGCGCCGTCAGCCGCGACGCCGGCAGGTTGATCCAATCGTCAAAGCGCGCCGCCGCCCAGCCGAACGCCTCGTGGCGCGGGGTGCGGTGGCCGATCATCGAATCGGCGGTGTTGGCGGCCTTGTAGGCGGCGCCGCCGGCCAGGCCGCCGACGCCGGTCCAGAAGGCAGGGGCGACGATGCCGTCGGAAAAATTCTCGGCCAGGCTCTCGATCGCCGCGCGGCAGACACCGGCCCGGGCGAGCGTTTCAGGGTCGCGACCGACGATCCGCGAAACGGCAAGGCGGGCCAAGGCGATGCCGCCGGTGTCGAGGGCGTCAGCCACCGCCTCGACATGCTCATAGAGGCTCTTCTGCGACAGAAGCGACGTTGCCAGAAGGGCCGTGATGACGAGGCCCATGGGAACGAACCAGAACAGGATCTGCACGCCCAGGCCAATTATCGCCGGCACCAGCACGATGACCAGCAGCGCCTGGACACCGCGCTTGCGACGCAGCGCGTCGGGATCAGTGGCGCGGTTGAGCCTGCGGTCGAGAAAGGATATCAGCCTGCCGAACCACGTCACCGGATGGCCGATGGCGCGAAACAGCCAGTCGGGGTAACCGAGGGCGAATTCGACGACCAATGACAGGAAAGCGATCAGGACTGACATGAAGCTTCTTAATGGGGCGGTTGTGGACCATGGTGGAAGTCTTGGCCGCGCGAGGGTGCTTTTCCCCAACGCCCTGCTGCCTTTCGTCGACCTCTCGACCGGTATCAATCCGCACTCCTACCCGCTTTTCGACCTGCCCGCCACCTCGCTGTCGCGGTTGCCGGAAGCCGCGCGCACACGCGACCTGACAGAGATCGCGGCCAGTACTTACGGCGCGCCGTCGCCAGCCAACGTCGTGGCGGCGCCGGGCACGCAGATCCTGTTGCCGCGCGTTGCGTCGCTCATTTCGCCCGGCAAGGCGTTGGTGCTGGGTCCGACCTACGCCGAACATGCCCGCGCTGCCGCGATCGCCGGGCACCAGGTGGCGGAGGTCGATAATTTCGAAGCGTTGGCGGACGCCGACCTCGTCATCATCGTCAATCCGAACAATCCGGATGGACGTGTCATAGAGCGCGACCGGTTGCTGGCTCTGGCCGCCGGATTGCGCGCCAAGGGCGGACTGCTGGTCGTCGACGAGGCGTTCATGGATGTCGGCCCGCGTCAGCACAGCGTCGCGGGCGATGTCGGTCGGGGCGGCCTCGTCGTGCTGCGCTCGTTCGGCAAGTTCTTTGGCCTGGCCGGGCTGCGGCTCGGCTTTGCACTTTCCGATACTGCGACGGTCGACCGGCTGGATACGCAGTTCGGACCATGGGCCGTCGCCGGCCCGGCGCTGGAATATGGCATCCGCGCGCTTGCCGACATCGGGTGGCAGGACGTGATGCGGGCGTCGTTGGCCGGTGAATCGGCGCGTCTCGATGCGCTTTTCAGCCGCTTCGGCGTTCCTGTTGCGGGCGGAACCACACTGTATCGTTTCCTCAGTCTGACCAATGCCGCCGATTTGTTTGCAGCGCTCGGCGAGCGCGGCATCCTGCTTCGCCATTTTGCCGACCGGCCTGACGTTCTGCGCGCCGGCCTGCCGGGCAGTGAGGAGGAATGGCAGCGGCTCGAATCCGCACTTGCCGAGTGGGCGTCGCGGCGCAAGCATCAATCGAAGGGTTCAAAACGATGATCCATGTCTGCTCGCTTGCAAAGATCGAGGAAACGGTGGCCAGGACCGGCGCCGACCGCATGCTTTCGCTGCTCGCCGCCGGAACGGAGGTGGTGCGGCCGGCCTCGATCTCGAGGGAAAACCACCTGCATCTGGTCATGCACGACATCGCGGTGGCGCAGGACGGCATGACCATGCCGGGCGAAGACCATGTCCGCAATCTGCTCGATTTCGCGCGCCGGTGGGACCGGGCAAGGCCGATGCTCGTGCATTGCTATGCCGGCATCAGCCGCTCGACGGCTTCGGCCTATATCATCGCGGCAGCACTGGCGCCGAAGCGTGACGAGGCCGAATTGGCGCGGACGCTGCGGGCGCTGTCGCCTTCGGCAACGCCCAATCCGCGACTGATCGCCGTGGCCGATGCGTTGCTTGAGCGCAACGGCCGCATGGTCGAGGCGATCGAATCGATCGGGCGCGGCGCGGACGCCTTTGAAGGCACGCCCTTTGCGCTGAGGATCGACAGCTAGCTTTGCCCCCATATCGTTGTTCGTCTGATCCGCCTCCTCCATCGCCTCGTTTGTTCAAGAGGATCTGGAATAGCGATGACAGCGCTTGCCACTGGTTTGGAGGCTACGTCAACCACTCCGCGAGCTTCGCCTTGCGCACATCTTGCAGCAGGCTGATGAAGCCGTCGGCCTGATATTCTGCCGTCAGCCGGCCCTTCTCCGCCGTCGCGATGCTGGCGTCGCCGACGACGCCGTTCGGGTTGAGATCGCTGGCGATCCAGGCGAAGGCGTGGGTGCCGGTGTGGCGCAGCAGCGAAAATTCCTTTTCGGCCTTGGCGACATTGGAAACGAAATTGTCTGATTTGCCCATGTCCACGAGGTCCGGCCGGAAATGCAGCATCAGCGAGGTCTCGACATCGCCGCCATGGATGCCGTGACGGTCCTCCAGTTCGGTATACATGCCGGCCGGACGGCCAAAACGCTGCCAGCTGGTCTTCACCGCCAGCATCTTTTCGCGCACGCGCAATTCGCGCGTGACGATGCCCATGATCTCCTCGTTGCCGCCATGCGAATTGACCACGATCAGCTTGCGCACACCGGCGCGCGCGATCGACAGGCCAAGCTCGGTCCAGGCTTCGATCAGCGTGGTTGCCGGCAGAGTGAGGGTGCCCGGCGCATGCAGGTGTTCGTTGGATTTGCCCACGGCCTGCACCGGCAGGATGCGGATGTCGAGATCGTCGGGCAGGCGCGAAATGACCGTGTCGAGCATGCCGTTCATGATCGACGTGTCGGTCGAAACAGGCAGATGCGGCCCATGCTGCTCGATCGCCGCCACTGGCAGCACGGCGATGGTCGCCTCGGGATCGATCGAGGCGTATTCGGTGGTCCGGTAGTCGCCCCACCACACGCGTCTTTTGGGTACGGTCATGTCATGCCTCTTCAATGGTCAGGCAGACCTAGCGCGGGACGGGCGGCCTGTCGATCACCCCGCCGCGATGGCCTCGATTTCGACCTTGAATTCGGGCCGGGCAAAGCCGGAAACAATCATCAATGTCGACGCTGGCGCGGGGCTCGAAAACAGCCGGTCGCGGACGTCCATATAGGGCCGCAGATGCGCGCGGTCGGTGACATAGGCGTTGATGCGCACGATATCCCTGAGACCCAGGCCGGCTTCGCCGAGAATCGCCGCGATGTTTTGAAAGCAGAGTTCGGCCTGCGCTCCGGCGTCTTCGGGAATCAGGTCGTCGGCGGTGATGGCGACCTGGCCCGAGCACAGCACAAGCCGCTTGCCGGCCGGCACCTCGACGCCGTGACTGTAGCGGGCAAAGGGCGGCTTGATGGACTTCGGGGTGAGGAATTTGAACATGGCAATCTCCTGGATGCCGCCACCTAAAGCCGGACTCATTACACCTTCAAGATGGCGGTGCATGTTGCCCGGGCGATTGTGGACAGCCGTTCAAAAAATAGGCACGATGCCTTCCGTACAGCATGACCCGTTCGCGCTTGGCATGGCAACGTCTTTCAAGCGGGCGGTCCCGGCGCCAGACGCCGGTGGCATGTGTCTTGCTTCTTGAATCTTTGGTGTCGAGCCTGGCGCGTGGCGCGCCGGAGCAAACAGAGGGTGGTGTCGATGTACGGAAAACAGAAGATCTCGGTGGCGGTTGTGGCCCTGCTTGCAGCCAGCACGCTGGGTGCGGCTGCGAATGAGAAAGTCACCTTCGGCACCAACTGGTTGGCCGAGCCGGAACATGGCGGATATTACCAGTCCGTGGCGGACGGCACCTACGCCGCCTGCGGCCTCGACGTCACCATCATGCAGGGCGGTCCGCAAGTCAGCGGCCGGCCGATGCTGCTGGCCGGCAAGATCGATTTCTACATGGGCGGCAATCTGCTGTCGGCCTTCGATGCGGTCCAGCAAGGCATACCGATGCGCGTGGTGGCGGCGGATTTCCAGAAGGACCCGCAGGTCATCATGTCCCACCCCGGCGAGGGGCTCGACAAATGGGAGGACCTGAAGAACGCCGACCAGTACATATTGGGCGACGAGGGCGTGCAGACCTTCTTCCAGTGGATGGTCATCGAACTCGGCTTCGACGCCTCCAAACGCGCGCCCTACACCTACAACACCGCTCCCTTCCTCGCCAACAAGAAGTCGATCCAGCAGGGCTACGTCACCTCAGAGCCGTTCGCGGTCCAGAAGGAAGGCGGCTTCGTGCCGAACCAGTTCCTGCTCGCCGACTATGGCTGGGACACATATTCGACGACGATCGAAGTGATGCAGGACACGATCGACAAGAAGCCGGAGGTGGTCCAGTGCTTCGTCGATGGCTCGGCCAAGGGCTGGTACAAATATCTCTACGGCGACAACAAAGCCGCCAACGACATGATCAAGAAAGACAATCCCGACATGAGCGACGAGCAGATCGCGTTCTCGATCGAGCAGATGAAGAAGTTCGGCCTGGCCGATTCCGGCGACACCGAAAAGCTCGGCATCGGCGCCATGACCGACGCGCGGATCAAGAGTTTCTACGACAAGATGGTAAAGGCTAAGGTCACGCCAGCCGGCATCGACATCAAGAAGGCCTACACGCTGACCTTCATCAACAAAGGCGTCGGGCTCGAGCTGAAGAAATAGGCCGCCCCGGAATGATAAGGGAAAAAGTGGCGCAAGCGCCGGCTGCGTCGGGTGCGGCCCCGACGCTCCTGGCGCTGAAGGGCGTCGGCAAGGTGTTCTCCAACGGCGTGACGGCGCTCAGCGACGTCGACCTGACCATCCGGGAAGGCGATTTCGTCAGCCTGCTCGGGCCGTCGGGTTGCGGCAAGTCGACGGCGCTGCGGCTGATCGCCGGCCTGTCGACGCCAACTTCCGGCGTGCTCGATTGGCGCGGTGGCGGCTCGCTCGACCGCTCGAACATCGGCTTCGTCTTCCAGGAGCCGACGCTGCTGCCTTGGGCCAATGTTTTCGACAATGTCTGGCTACCGCTTCGGCTGAAAGGCATTTCGCACGCCAAGGCGACACCGGCGGTAACGGAGATGTTGGCGCGGGTTCACCTGACCGGCTTCGAAAACGCGGTGCCGCGCGAACTGTCAGGCGGCATGAAGATGCGCGTATCCATAGCGCGCGCCATGGTGACCAAACCGCGCGTGCTGCTGATGGACGAACCGTTCGCGGCACTCGACGAGATCACCCGCTTCAAGCTCAACAACGATCTCCTGGAACTGTGGCAGGACGAACGGTTCACCGTCGTCTTCGTCACCCACAGTGTCTTCGAAAGCGTGT
This sequence comes from Mesorhizobium sp. M7A.F.Ca.AU.002.02.1.1, assembly GCF_003998535.1. Taxonomy (NCBI): domain Bacteria; kingdom Pseudomonadati; phylum Pseudomonadota; class Alphaproteobacteria; order Hyphomicrobiales; family Phyllobacteriaceae; genus Mesorhizobium; species Mesorhizobium sp. M7A.F.Ca.AU.002.02.1.1. The sequence continues at coordinate 5,510 of NZ_RZPB01000407.1, forward strand.
TCCTGTCCAACCGCGTCGTCGTCATGGCGGCGCGGCCGGGCAGGGTGTTCGACGAACTCGCCATCGAGGCCTCCTATCCGCGCGACGAGGCGTTTCGCACCTCGCCAGACTATGCGGCACCTGTC
>NZ_RZPB01000408.1:0-5632 GCF_003998535.1 Mesorhizobium sp. M7A.F.Ca.AU.002.02.1.1
ATCTGGAACGGATTGGCGCCGTCGATGACGGCGGCTTCCAGCGTTTCCTCGGGGATGCCGCGCAGGGCGGAAGACAGGATGACCATGGCAAAGCCGGTCTGGATCCAGATCAGGATGATCATCAGGAAGAAATTGTTCCAGAACGGCAGCGATATCCAGACCTGCGGCTGGCCGCCGAAATGCTGGATGATGGCGTTGAGGATGCCGATCTGCGTCTGGCCCTCGCCCCGATACTCGTAGATGAATTTCCAGATCACGCTGGCGCCGACGAAGGAGATCGCCAGCGGCAGGAAGATCAGGCTCTTGGCGATCGTGCCCCACCAGATCTTGTCCGTAAGCACGGCGATGATCAGCCCGAGGAAGGTGCAGGCGGCCGGCACCACCGCCAGCCAGATGATGTTGTTGAGGATCGAGTTGCGGAACTCGCGGTCGCCGAACGCCCATTCATAGTTCGCCAGGCCGACGAAACTGATGCCGCCGCGATCGAGGAACGACAGCCGCAGCGTCTCGACCACCGGATAGATCAGGTAAATGGTGAGGATGATCATCGCCGGGCCGACGAACAGCCATGGGCGGACCAACCCTTGCCGGCGTAGATTGTCGATGGCCGCGGCACCGGCGACGCCGCGTGACGGGAATATCAGGTCGACCAGTTTGTTGGCGCCCCAGAAATAGGCGACGCAACCGCCGACGCCGACGATGATGACGAATATGGCCGAGAAAATCTGAGCCGCCATGGGTCCCTCTCCCCCTGCGCATGACCCGACAAGGAATGACCTTGGTGACGGGGACCAGGCGCCGATTCAGTTGTTTGGAGCGCGTCATCGGCGGCTTGCGCACATTGCCGATCGCGCTTCATGTCAATGCGCTCATGACGAAAGGCTGCGGCACGGGCCGCCGTCGGATCCGGGCCGGTACGGTCCGAATCCAGTGCGAGAATGGTTGGTCGTCTACGTGCCAGCCGTCTACTTGATGGCGTCCCAGCTCTTCTGGATGTCGGTGGCGACGTCCTGTGCCGACTTGCCGCCGACCAGGTCGATCATGCCGGTCCAGAAGGCGCCGGCGCCGATCTTGCCCGGCATCAGGTCGGAACCGTCGAAGCGGAAAGTCGAGGCATTGGCGAGGATTTCGCCCTGTTTCTTCAGCGCGTCGCTGGCATAGGCATCCTTGTTGACCGACTTGAGCGGCGTCACGAAGCCGCCCTCGGCCATCCAGATCTCGTGGGCGAGCGGCATCTTCAGGAATTCGATGAACGCGCGCGCACTCTTGCTGTCCTTGGTGATCATCGCCAGCGTACCGGCGCCGAGCACGGGCGTGCCCAGTTCAGGCTTGGCGGCATAGGGCGGGAAGTAGAAGAAGTCCGCGTCCTGGCCGACCTTGGTGCCTTCCGGGAAGAAGGTCGGAATGAACGATGCCTGGTGGTGCAGGTAGCATTTCGGCGGCACCGAAAAGAGGCCCTTCGGGCTGTCGCGGAAGTCGGTCGCCGCAACCGCCTTGGCGCCGCCGTCGACCATCTTGTCGTCGGTCGCGATCTTGCCGAAAATGTCGATGGCGTTGACCACCGCCGGATCGTTGAACGGGATCTCGTTCTTCACCCATTTGTCGTAGACCTCCGGAGGCTGGGTGCGCAGCATCAGGTCTTCGACCCAGTCGGTTGCCGGCCAGCCGGTGGCACCGCCGGAGCCGAGGCCGATGCACCACGGCTTGCCGCCATCGGCGATGATCTTCTTTTCGAGATCGGCGAGTTCTTCCTGGGTCTTCGGCACCTTGTAGCCGGCTTCCTCGAAATTGTCCGGCGAGTACCAGACCAGCGACTTCACGTCGGCCTTGTAAGGGAAGGCGAAGAAGCCCGGCTTGCCGTCCTTGTCCTTGAAGGTGCCGAGATCGACCCATGACTGGCCGGCGCCGTAATTGTCCTTGACCCATTTGGCGGTGTCGTCACCGAGCGGCGTCAAAAGGCCCTTCGACGCCAGGTCCTGGATGAGGCCCGGCTGCGGCAGCACGGCGATGTTCGGCGGGCTGCCGGCCTGCGTGTCGATGACGATCTGCTGCTCGTAATTCTCCGAGGAGGAGTATTTGATCTCGACGCCGGTGGCTTCCGAGAAATAGTCGAGGACGCCGCGCACCAGGCCTTCGTCCTCGCCGCGCCACGGTCCGAAGATCGACAGCGTTTCACCCTTGAGGTCGACTTTCTTGAGCTCTTCGTAGTTCGCCCAGTTGAAGCGCTTGTCTTCGCCGGGCTTGAACTTCAGTTCGGCCTGCGCGGGCGCGTTCAGGGCGAACGTGGCAAACGCAGCACCCAGCAAAAGCATTTTCTTCATCGGTATTCCTCCCAGTGGGTCTCACACACCGGACGGAACCTCCATTCCGCCCGCCGACGCCGCAGGACTGTGACTCAGTCGGAAAGGAACCGCAACCTTTCGAAGAGTCTTCCAAAGCGCTTTGGCTTTTTCGATCACGCCATTGAATCGCGGGGAAGTCAAGAGGCTGGCGAATCAATCGATTTAGGTTCGCGCATTTTCGCCCTAAAAGTGCGTCGCAGCATGCTATTATGGCAGTGCAGCAGCAATTTTTGTTTCAAACATGCCCAAACCGCGTCTATGGTTGGGCTTCGTATGGCTCGGCCCCGGTGGCACTTGGGTCGATTCAATTTAAAAGCGCTTTGAGGGAATGGAGACTTTCGTGAACCTCAAGCAGCTCGCCCACATGCTGGCACTTTCGCAAACCACGGTAAGCCGCGCGCTGAACGGCTATCCCGAGGTCAACGAGGAGACGCGCAGGCGTGTCATGGATGCCGCCAAGCGCCATGGCTATCGGCCCAACCCGAGCGCGCGCCGGCTGGCGACCGGCAAGACCGGCATGATCGGCTATGTCCTGCCGACCGGTGCGTCCGTCGACATCGATCCGCATTTCGTCGAGTTCCTGTCCGGCCTTGGCGACTATGCCCGCTCGCACGAGCTCGACCTTGTGCTGTCGCCGGCCGACGCCGACGACCAGGAGACGACCTACCGGCGCATCGTCGCCAACCGGCAGGTCGACGCTGTTTATATCTCCTCTCCAAGGCCCGCTGACCGGCGCGTGGCGCTGGTCAACACGCTCGGCATTCCCTTCATCGTCCATGGCCGCAGTGAGGGCTTCGATTTCGACTACGCCTTCACCGACATCGACAATGAGGGCGCCTTCCACGAAGCGGCCAGGCTGCTGATCCAGCTCGGTCATCGGCGGCTGGCGCTGATCAACGGTGACGGCCGCGAGACCTTCGCCATCCATCGCGAACGCGGCGTGCGCCGGGCACTCGCCGCGAGCGGACTGACATTGATCGAACGCCATGTCTGCTCGGTCGATATGACCGAGGAGAACGGCTACCGCGCCACCAGGCGTTTGCTGGAAGGGGACGACGCGCCGACGGCGATCGCCTGCTCCAGCCTGATCATGGCGCTGGGCGTCGTGCGTGCGGTGCGCGACCTCGGCTTGAGCATCCCGGGCGACGTCTCGCTGATCGCCCATGACGATGTCTTCCCCTGGCTGAGGCCGGAGAATTTCTCGGTGCCGCTGTCGACGACGCGTTCATCGATCCGTCTCGCCGGCGCCCGTGTCGCCGAGCGGCTGGCGGCACGGATTTCAGGACTGGAGGAGGGCGCGCGAGGCGAGGTCTGGCCGGTCGACCTGGTGGTGAGAGGGTCAGTCGCCGGTGCGCCGGCGTAGCTGGAGATCAAAGCCATGTGCTCTGCGGGATCGAGTTGAGACGCGACACTCACGCCGCATCAATCTCGCCCGACGCCGGCAGTAGCGAGACCACCGCAAGGGGGCCGGATTCCGACATCTCACGCCGCGGATTTGAGGTGGTCGATGAAGGCGCGCAGCTTCGGCAGGACTTGGCGCTTGCCGGGATGATACAGGAAGACGCCCGGCGTCGTGGCGGCGATGCCGTCCAGCATCGGGTCCAGTTTACCTTCGGCTATCGGAGCTTCAGCGATTGGTCGAGGCGTCTGCGCCAGCCCGACGCCCCGCATCGCGGCCCCGAGCAATGTCGGATAATCGTGCGCTATCAGCGGGCCTGAGAGCATCGCCTCGATCGTCTCGTTGCCGTCGACGAAAGCCCAGGGCGCTATGGCGCCATTCGAACGGCGCAAGCGCAGGCAGGCGTGGTTGCGCAGATCGTCGACGCGTTCGGGGCGGCCGTGGCGTTTGAGATAGTCAGGGCTGCCGACGACCACGAACGAAAACGATGGGGTTAGCCGCACCGCGACCATGTCGACCGCAATGAACTGGCCGAGACGGATGCCGGCATCGAACCCGCCGGCCGCGAGATCGACCATCTCGTCGCTCGCGGCGATCTCCAGCTCGATCTCGGGGTAAGCCCGGCAGAACGACGCGATCATCGGCTCCAGGATCAACGGCACGACAGCGCGGGGCACGGACAGGCGCAGCAGACCGGTCGGCCGTTGGCCGATGTCACGCACGGCCTCGCCGGCCGCGACGAGTTCTTCGAAAGCAGGGCCGGCACGATCGAGGAACCGCTGGCCAGGCTCGGTCAAGCCGACGCTCCGTGTCGTGCGGACGAACAGCGCCGCACCCATGCGTGCCTCCAGCGCGCGCACCGCCTGGCTCACGGCGGACGGTGTCACGCCGAGTTGCGCTGCGGCGCGGCGGAAGTTGCGGTGCCTGGCGACAGCCAGGAACGCCTCGATGCCCTCCAGCGCACCATGTCGGACTGTGTAGTTCTGCTTCATAGGTTGTTGTTATTACGCCGGGTAGTCGAATTATGGAAGTGGGCCTAGGTATGAGCTGAACCTAGGAGACATCATGCGATGACCGATGAACTTGAAGGGGTACGCGACCATTATCGCGCGACGGGCCTGACCGAGCGGCTGAAGACGGTGTTGGCTGCCCTCGGCCCGGAGGACCAGCTCCTCACGCCCCAACAATTGGGCGTTCTCGACCAGTTTCACACCCGTGGGCTAGCTGCCACCGCCGAGCTTGCCCAATTGGCGGGGATCGCTGCCGACATGTCGATACTGGACGTCGGCTCGGGCGTCGGTGGGCCGGCGCGCTTTCTGGCTGCGACCTATGGCTGCCGGGTTACTGGCGTGGATCTCAGCGAGCCTTTCGTGGATGCCGCGCGCTATCTGACCGAGCGCACGGGACAGAGCGGGCAGCTGTCGTTCCAGACCGCCAGCGCATTGGAGCTCCCATTCGACGATGGCCGTTTCGACGCGGTGCTGTTGCAGCACGTGGCGATGAACATCTCTGACCGGACGCTGCTCTACAGCGAGATTCGGCGCGTGCTGAAGCCAGGCGGCAGGTTTGCCACATACGACGTCGTGCTGTCTGGAGGCGAGCCGCACTATCCGCTTCCCTGGGCGAGAACGCCGGCGACGAGCTTTCTCCTAACAGCCGGTGCGACGCGCGAGGCGATCGAACCGGCCAGCTTCCGCATGCTGGCATGGCAAGACGACACCGACGCCGCCAAGGCGTGGTTCGCACAGTTGCGCGCGTCGGGGCCGCCGCCTTCGCCCAATCTCGGCGTGGTGATGGGACCGGACTTCGCTGAGCTTGCGGCCAACCTCGGACGAAATCTTATGCAAGGTCGGCTCGGTATCCTGACCGCAGTGTTCGAGGCCGCATCTGT
>NZ_RZPB01000409.1:0-5631 GCF_003998535.1 Mesorhizobium sp. M7A.F.Ca.AU.002.02.1.1
GAGATCGAGCCGAATGAAATTCATCGCCGCATGGTGGGGCGCGAGCTCGCCAGAAGCATCTATCCGCCGCGGCCGCCGGGAGATCCAGGCAAGCCTGTTGTCTTCGAAGCCTCCGAGGTCGCCGTTGGGCGAGAACTCGGCGGCGTCAGCCTGGATGTGCATGCCGGCGAAATCCTCGGCCTTGCCGGATTGAAGGGCGCTGGCGCCGAGGCGCTGTTCGCAGCCATTTGCGGCGACTTGCCCTTGCGTGGTGGCTCGATGAAGCTTGCGGGTGGTTCTTATGCGCCGTCGAGTCCGACTTTCGCCTGGGGACAGGGCGTCGCCTACCTGCCGGGTGACCGTCACAATGAGGGCCTGATCGCCGACTTCAGTATCCTCGACAATCTGGTGATGGCCCGCCCGCCGCATCATGGGCCGTTCTTTGATCGCGCCGCTGCCACTGCTATCGCGGGTGACCTGATCGCCCAGATCGGCATCAAGACACAAAGCGTCGATTCGTCCTGCCGTTCGCTCTCGGGCGGTAATTTGCAAAAGGTGGTGATCGGCAAATGCCTGGCTGTCCAGCCGCGCTTGCTCCTGCTCAACAATCCTACACGCGGGGTCGATATCGGCGCCCGAACGGAAATCTATCGCCTCGTCAGGCAGAAGGCGGCGCAGGGCCTCGCCGTGATCCTGTCATCAGAAGACATGCCCGAACTGATCGGTATGTCGGACCGCTTGCTGGTGCTCCGGCAAGGACAAATTACGCATCGCATCGAGACGGCAGCCGATGCCACCGAGCATGACATTATTGGACATATGGCCTGACCATGGAAACGAACGTGACCTCGATCGCCACCAAGACACCGAACGCAACCAGGGAACCCGGCGTCAATGCCAAGTTCGAAGTCGTCAAACGCGGCTTTCCGCTTGCCATGCTCGTCCTGCTCATTGTGATCTTCTCGATGGCCTCGCCACGCTTCCTGACCTTCAGCAACCTTCTCATCGTGCTTCAACAGGGCACGGTGCTGCTGGTTGCTGCGCTCGGCATGACCTTCGTCATCATGGCCGGTTCAATCGATCTTTCGGTCGGTTCAATTGTTGCACTCGCGGCATTGGCAGCCGCATTGACAGCTGACAGCCTTGGCGCCGCGGCGATCATTCCCGCCATTGCCGTCGGTGCTGTTGCCGGATTGATCAACGGTGTTCTCCTGGCCAAAGGCAAGGTGCCGTCCTTCATCGCAACCATGGGAGCGATGGTGGTCTATCGCGGCATCGTGCTGCTTTTTACACGTGGCGCTCCTGTCTCGATCGAGGATGAGCAATTCCTTGATGTCTATACCAATCGGACTTTGGGCATTCCGCACTCCGTGATCATTGGCCTGGTGCTAATGGTTGTCGCGTATGGCATCATCAACAGGACGGTGTTCGGGCGCGAGGTTCGCGCCATAGGCGGTGGGGAACGTGTCGCCATTCTAACGGGCATTCAGGTCGCGCGCGTGAAAATCTATATGTATGTGCTTCTCGGTGCCTTGTGCGGCATTGCCGGCTTGCTACAAGCCGCGCGCGCCATGGCCGCCACCGCCCAACTCGGGGAGGGGCTTGAACTGGACGTCATAGCCGCGGTGGTCGTCGGCGGAACACCATTGACTGGAGGCGTAGGCAGTGTTGTCGGTACCATGCTGGGCGTTTTGATCATCACTCTGCTTTCCAACGGCATGAACATGGCCGGTGTCGATCCGTACCTTCAGAATATCGTCAAGGGTACGGTTTTGGTCTGCGCCGTATTCGTGACCATTGATCGCAAGAAGATCGGCATCATCAAGTGAGCGGAAGCGTCGACATGCGGTTGGGGGAGATCTTGCGCCTTCTTAGCGGATCTTCGCGCACTCGACGTTGTATATCCAGTCTGCGGCAGTTCGTTTCACGGCCTCTCGATGGACGCTGACCGGGCCTGTGAATAGACTGCCACTGCGATCAGGGTCAGCAGGCCGATGAACCAATATTGCCAGGCTTGCGACAGGCCCAGGAAAACCATCGATGAATTGACTTCCTGGATCAGGACGGCGCCAAGCAGCACGCCGATGAAACTGCCGCGTCCGCCAAAGAGACTGGCTCCGCCGAGGACCACTGCGGCAATGCTGCCCAGCGTGTATTCGATGCCCTGATTGGGATCGCCGATGCCGAGCTGCGCCACCACCATCATGCCCCCAAGCGCTGTGAGCAAGCTGCAGGCGATGAACGCGCCGACGACGGTCCAGCCTGTGCGCACACCAATATGCGCCGCTGCCTTCTCGTTAGAGCCAACGGCGCGCAAGCTCATTCCCCAACGGCTGTAGCGCAAACCGACTTCGAGGATGATTGCCAGGACCAGCGCGACGATGAACACGACCGGAATGCTACCGATTGTGGCTTTGATGGTATCCATGACGGTGGCGCTGATGGCTCCATCGGGATAGGGCCGCAGCAACACCGAGATGCCCTGAATGATGATGTAAACCCCTAGCGTCGCGGCGACGGAGGTGAAGTTCCCGAACCGAACCAAGGTCCCGCTGGTCAGGCCGACGAGGGCTGCGGCGCCAAACACGGCCAACACGCCAACGATTATCGTTCCCATGCCGGCACCTTCATTCAAAAAGAATGACGCGATGACGAGGCTCAAGCCGATCAACGGTCCGACCGACAGATCGATCCTGCCGGTGAACACTGCGCACATCTGGCCAAAGGAGACGAACGCCAGTGCTGCGGAAAGGAACAGGATCTTCTCGATGTTGAAGCCTGAGACGAAACGAATGTTGTGGCCAGACGCTACCAGGCCCAGCAACACGATTAGCCCGGCAAGCACGAAGCTTGGAACATAGTCGCCGGCGGCAACCATTCGCAGCCAAGAGCGCGTAGTGCCGGATCTGTCTCGTCCTTGCTGGTCGGTCTTGCGATGGGTGGTGGCCGTTATCATGGTCCGGCCGATATTGGCCTCATTGACGTCTTGGCCTGAGAGTTCGCCCACGACGTGCCCACGGGAGAAGACCAGCACGCGGTCGCATAGGCCCTCAAGCTCGACGATATCGGATGAGACGATAACCACCAATGTCCCGCGCGAAGCGACGTCACGCAGGATGCGATAGATTTCGGCGCGGGCACCCACGTCAACCCCGGCTGTCGGCTCCTCTGCCAGCACGAGTGAAGCCTCTGCCAGGAGAGCTCGTGACAGGATCGTCTTTTGCTGGTTCCCGCCAGACAGCGTGGCGACATTCTGCTCGATCGATGCCGCGCGAATGTTCAGGTCCACTCGCTGGGCTTCCATTTGCCGCCGTTCGAGCGAACGGTTCACGACGCCAAAGTTCGCGAAACGTGACAGGGCCGAGATGGTACCGTTTTCGCGCACGGAAAGACTGGGAAAAAGGCCTTCATGCTGGCGGTCGGGAGACAGATAGATAATGCCGGCACTACGAGCGGCACCCGGGTTGCCGAGCGGCACGGTCTTCCCGTCCAGAGTGACGGCTCCACGGGCATTTCCAAGACCTGCCAGCGAACGCAGGAAGTCGCTCTGGCCGTTTCCGGTAATGCCGGCGATACCAACGATCTCGCCGCCACGCGCCGACATGTTGATGTCTACGAAATCAGCGCCCGAAAGCCCTTTGACCTCAAGAACACTTGCGCCACTCATGACACCGGATGATTTGGGCGGAAATTGCTTGGTAACGGTGCGTCCGACAATGAGGTTGAGGATCTGGTCATCGCTGACATCGCGCACAGGTGCCGATCCCTTCACTTCTCCGTCACGCATGACGGTGACAGTGTCTGCGATCTGTCTGATTTCCTGCAGCCGATGCGAAATGTAGATGACCGCCGCGCCGCGAGCCGCGGCTTGGCGCACGTTGCGAAACAGGATATCGACAAGGTCGGCTGTCAAAGCCGCGGTGGGTTCGTCAAGAATGAGGATCTTCGGGTCGATCGCAAGCGCCTTGGCAAGTTCTATCAGTTGGCTTTGTGCTATGTCGACATCACACAGCCGGGTCTTGGGATGAACGGCAGAGCCAACACGATGGAGTTGGGCGACTACCCAGTCATTGGCATTCGCATAATCCGTTCGAAGCGCTGCTGGAACTGCAAGCAGCAGGTTTTCAGCCACCGTCAGATCAGGAAGCACTGCCGGGTGCTGATGCACGATGGCGAGCCCGAGCCGTTGCGCCTGTGCCGCGCTCAAGCGATCTACAGTTTGTCCGCATATTTCGATCGAACCCTGATCGAAGCTCAAATTTCCGGAGGCAATGCCCATCAATGTCGACTTGCCTGCGCCATTTTCTCCCAGAAGCGCATGAACCTCGCCACATCGCGCGTCAAACGAGATGTCCTTCACGGCGACGACATTGCCGAAACGCTTCCACACGCCTTGCATGCGCAAACCCAACGGGCTGTCCAACGCAGTACTGGTCGGCGTTGCCCTGTCAGCCTGAAGCTGCTCGACGGTGGCCATGGGTCGATCCTCCTAAGTGACTTCCATCATCCTGCTTGAGGAGATGAAGGGGCGGACAGAAGCCCGCCCCTTTTGGCTCGAGATCAGAGACCGCCCTTGAGGGCTGCCAGGACCTGTTCGTCAGGCAGGCTGGTGCCGTTTGAAGCGGATTCAGGAAGCTTCGGATTGCAGAAAACCGTTCCGGCAAGCGAATCCTCGAGCTGGAAGTTCGTCACTTCCTTCACACCGGCCTCGGCCACCGTATGCTTGGTGCCGTTGGGGTCGGTTATGACGAGCGGCTGATCCATCTTGCCGCCGGCTGCCTCGGCGATCGCCCAGCGTACGGCCAGACGTACGTTCCACTGCTCGGCGCTGTTTGTCGTGTACTGGAAGGTGGACTTCGCGTCGGCGTCATGCAGCTTCTTCCAGGTGCAGCCGAACACATTGGCGTCTTCACCGGCAATAAGCGGAAGCGGCCGACCGGCGCGTTCGAAGACGCCCGAGGCGACAACGCCCATGCTGAGGTCGGCGATGACACCGTCGATCTGCGGATACTGGGCAATCAGCGCGCCCAGTGATTTGGCGACCATGCTGGAATCCCAATTCGTCACTTCGAACGGCTTCTGCCCGATCTGGACGATGCCCGGATAGTCCTTGAACGCTTCGAGGATGCCATCGGCGCGCTCACGGCTCTGGCTGGTTCCGGCAGGTCCGCCGAGATAGGCGACATTTCCCTTGCCGTGGAGGGCCTTCGCCATCCATTTTCCCCAGTCGACGCCGTCCTGGTGGAAGTTCGTGCCGACGAAAACGCTGTAATCCTTGCCTTCCTCACCACCGACACGGGCTCGGTACGGCACGACGGTGCTGCCCTGCTTGAAGGCATCGCGGATCGCCGGCAGCATGGCCGGGCCGGCATCGGGGAACACGACAATGGCGTTGACGCCGCGCGCTGCGAGACCGCTGAGGTCGGAAATCGCCTTCTGGGTGTTACCTTGCCCGTCTGTGTGATCCCAGCCGGTGACGTTCGGGCACTGGCTGGCCTCGTTGATCGCTGCGGCCGTCGTCATCTGCCGCCAGGGGTTCTGGGCGAAGCCATCTGCCAGCGCGACAGAAATCTCCTTCGTTCCGCAAAAGCTCGGTGGTGTCGCCGCCGGTTCGGCGCAGAAGACACCGCCGGCGATGCCCTTGCACCAATC
>NZ_RZPB01000040.1:0-17809 GCF_003998535.1 Mesorhizobium sp. M7A.F.Ca.AU.002.02.1.1
ATCCATGACGGCTATTTCCCCCCTTCGCAGGAGCAGGAAATCGTCGACCGGATTGCCGCGCTTCGGCCCGACGTGCTGCTCGTGGCCATGGGCGTGCCGCGCCAGGAATTGTGGATCGAACGCCATATCGACGCGCGCCATTGCACGCTGCCGATCGCCGTCGGCGCGTTGCTTGATTTCCTGAGCGGCGCGGTGCCCCGCGCGCCCTTGTGGATGCGCCGGCTGCGGCTCGAATGGCTGTTCCGGTTGGCTGTCGAGCCGGGCCGCCTGTGGCGCCGCTATGTGGTCGGCAACCCGCTGTTCCTGCTGCGCGTCGTCAGGCAGAAATTCTCGCTTGCGCCCGAAGCCGCGGGAGATACCAAATGAACAGCAGGTTCGTGCCAGGTGCCGCTGTCGAGCCAAGCCCGCTTCGGCAGACACCGACGGCGGCCATCGTGACGGCAAGCTATGCGCCCGATTTCGAGCGCTGTCGCCTGCTGTGCGAGACACTTGATCGCCATGTTTCCGGCGCGGCGCACCATTACATCCTGGTCGAGCATCGCGATGTCGGCCTGTTTCGCCAATTGGAAACCGGCCGCCGCACGGTGGTCGACGAGCGGGAATTGCTGCCGCGCTGGCTGCACGCCTTCGACGATCCGTTCAGCCTGTTTCGCCGGCGCGTCTGGCTCAGCCTGAAGACCCAGCCGCTGCGCGGCTGGCATGTGCAGCAGTTGCGCCGCATCGCCATATCAGCGCATGCATCTCAAGACGTGCTCATCTTCTGCGATTCCGATGTTGCCTTCCTGAAACCTTTCGACTGCGGCGCCTTCTGGCGCGACGACAAGGTGCGCCTGTTCCGCCGCGACGGTGTGCTGGCGGACGAAGGTCATGAGGAGCATCGCATCTGGTCGCGCAACGCCGGCTCGGCACTCGGCATCGACCCGTCCCGGACGTCGAACCATGACTACATCTCGACGCTGATCGCGTGGCGGCGCGACACCGTGCTGGCGATGTGCGGTGCGATCGAAAGGGTCCATGGTCGCAACTGGGTCGAGGTCGTCGGCTCGGCACGCAAATTCTCCGAATGCATGATCTACGGCCGCTATGTCGACGATCTGCTGGACGGAGCCGGCCACTTCCACGGTTCCGAAGAGTTCTGCCGCGTGCACTGGACCGGCGAAGCGCTTTCGGATGACGAGTTCCGCCGCTTCGTTGCCGCCATGGCGCCGGAGCAGGTGGCGATCGGCATGCAATCCTTCATCGGCACCGATATCGGCCGCATCCGCCGTCTGATTGGGTTGGATTAGATCATCCCGAAAAGCGGAAACCGGTTTTCTCGGACAAACGATTTCCGTTTGTCCAGAAGTCATGCACAAATGAGAAAGCCCTATACGGGCTTTGCCGGCTTGCGCATCGCCGAATAGGTGAGCAGCGTCGAGGCGAGATACAGAAGCAGGAAGACGACATTGAGCGACAGCACCAGCTTCGGCGTGTCGAGGATGGTCGTCAGCACATAAGTCAGCAACAGCGCCTTCAATCCGGCGAGCAGGCCGAGATTGAGCGCCCGCACCAGCGTTTGGCCGCGTGCGAACAAAAGCTCGGCCTGGTATTCGACAAGATTGCGCAATCCCGGCACGCAGATTGCCAGCACCACCAGCGGGGCAGCCTCGGCGACATTCTTGCCGAGTGCATTGGGGAAGAAATGCAGCACGATGCCAAGTGTCAGCAGCGCCAGCGTCGAAACCGCGAACACACCGCCTTCGATGCCGCTCTTGACCGCCAGACGCGACAACAGTTCCGGCGCGCGCATCATGCGCTGCACCAGCATCATCGAGAAGGTGCGGATCGGAATCGCCGTCAGGTCGACCAGCCGCATGATGATGGCGTAGATGCCGGCCAGATGCGGGCCGCCGATCGCCAGCACGAGCAGCTTGTCGAACTCCATCTGCAGGTAGAACAGCACTTCGGCGCCGGCCACATAGATGGAATCGGCCAATCGCCTGAGATAAAGCTCGACGCGCAGCCGCAGCCTCTGGCGCGGGTAGAAGAAGCCGAAGGCGATCAGCAGCGAGGCGGCATTGGCGCCGATATAGAACCAGGACCATATCCAGACGCTGTGTTGCGCTGAGAACATGAACAGCACCGCGCCGAGCGCCCGCAGCGCGGTCGCCAGGATGGCCAGCAGCGCGGCGCGGCCGAACTTGCCCAGGCCGTTGTTGACGATCAGCGCCACCTCCACCGGCCGCCACAACAGCGCTTCGGCAAAGACGATTGCCGCAAACACCGACAGCGGCACGGTGTCGGCAAAGAAAAGCAGATAGACGCCGAACGAGGCAGCGGCCAGCAGCGGCAGCGACAGCACGCCGAGCAGCAGGAAGCCGGCGGAAAAGGTGCCGATCAGATTGGGACGGATGGTGGCGGTGCGGTAGAGCGCCGAGATGAACCCAAAGGCGAGGATGCGCGACAGCATGACGCCGGCCGCCGACGCGGTGGCGAACATGCCGAATTCGGATATCGACAGCGTGTTGGCCAGCGCGATGAAATAGGCCAGCGAAAACACCAGTCGCCCACCGGCACCGCTGATCGCTGAGAAATAGTCGCGAAGCAGCCCCCGTCGTTCGGCCAAAAAGCTGCCGATCCGGGCGAGGGGCCGCCTTTGCGGTATGTCACTGGCCTGCGTCATGTCTCAAGGAGAGCCTAGGCCGGAAAACTTAACGTGCCGTTCTGGCGGCTGGGCTTGTGTCGAAAATAGATGCAACCGAAACGAGAAACCGACGCTTCGGCGCGGGAAAATTAACCTTTTGTTTTCCATGCCTGTTTAGCGTGGCTTAACGAATGGCCAATCTCCGTTCGCAGGTCGCCAAGGGTAAAGTTCCAGACGATGGTCGACAGGGAAAACCGCGAAGACTGGAAGCGCGAGCGCTCGTTGCTGGCGCTGGGCCAGGCTGTGCGTGGCGACGAACCCGACGCGTCGCTGGTCTCGATCGGCGACCGGGCAGACCCGTCATGGCGCGAGGATGCCGCCACGCGTCATCGCCTCGCCCGCTCGCAGCGCGAGGCGCGCAACCCGAAACTGTCGGATCCGGTCGCGGCCGACGGGGATCGTGAGCAAGCTTACCGCGCGCAAACCTCGCCGCGGACACAGCCTGGTGCCGCCGAAACCGCTGGCGCTCGTCGCGCCGATCATACATCGGAACCTTACGCTGCAGGCGACGCGTCGTTATCCCGAAACGACGGCATGGACAGCCAGCAGTGGAAGCCGCTGATCGATCCGATGCAGGTGGTGCGCGGTGTCGGCAAGTCGAAGCTGCTGATCGTGACGACGACACTGCTGGGCGCCGCGCTCGGCATCACCATCGCGCTGTCGACGCCGAAGAAATATGAGGCCACCACCGAACTGATCGTCGACCCGCGCGACCTGAAGCTCACCGACCGCGATCTCACCCAGTCGGTCGTCGCTTCCGACGCCACGCTGGCCATCGTCGAGAACCAGGTCCGGGTGCTGACATCAGGCACTGTTCTCAACAAGGTCGTCGACAAGCTCAATCTGGTCAACGACCCGGAATTCAATGGGCAAGGCGGCGGCGGCCTCAGTGTCATGTCGCTCATTCGCTCCATCCTGTCCCGCAATGATGGGCCGGGGGGTGTCGACGACAGCCGTCGCCGCGCGCTTGCTGTCGGCAATCTGGCTGAGAGCCTTTCGGTCGAGCGCGGCGGCAAGACCTTCGTCATCACCGTCAGCGCCACCACGCAGAATGGCGAGAAATCGGCCCTCATCGCCAACACGATGACGGATGTCTTCCTGCAGACTTTCGGCCAGATACAGTCGGACACCGCAGGCCGCGCCACCGACGAACTGACGGCCAGGCTTGACGAGTTGCGCAAGGGCGTCGAGGCAGCCGAGCGCAAGGTCGAGGATTTCAGGGCCACGCACGATCTCGTTGACGCGCAGGGCCATCTCATCAGCGACGATGAGATGCTGAAACTCAACGAGCAGCTGTCGGTCGCGCGCGCCCGGACCCTGGAACTCAACGCCCGGGCGGCCTCGGCGCGTTCGGTCGACGTCAATTCGGTTCTCACCGGTACCTTGCCGGAGGAGATCAACTCCAACACGATGAGCGATCTGCGTTCGCAATATGCGTCGCTCAAGCAGGAAGCTGACCGCGCCGCCATCCGGCTCGGCCCGCGTCACCCCGAACTCCAGGCGATCAATGCCCAGATTGCCGGCGCACGCGAACGCATCGCCTCGGAGCTGCGCCGCATCGGCTCGTCGCTGCAGGTCGACCTCAAGCGCGCCGTCCAGCTCGAACAGGATCTTGCCTCTCGCCTGGCGCAGCTGAAGGTCCGCAGCGGCGACGTCAACAGCGACCTCGTGTCGATGCGCGAACTGGAGCGCGAGGCGACCGCCAAGCGTTCCGTCTACGAACAGTACCTGCTGCGCGCCAAGGAGACCGGCGAGCAGAAGGACATCAACACCGCCAACATCAATGTGATCTCGAAGGCCTTCGCGCCGCTTGAGCCGAACGGGCCGTCGCGGGTCGTGGTCGCGCTCGCCGGCCTGTTGCTGGGTTTCGCCTCCGGCATTGGCCTCGGAGCCATGCGTGGCGCCTATGAGAGCCTGCGTGACACCGCCAATTCGCGCTCGCGTCGCGACCATGGCACGGACGAACGCCGGACGCCTTACGAAGACAAGGCATATCGGGCAGCGCCGCCGCCGGCGCCGCCATTACCACCAGCGCCGCAGCCATCGACACCCCCGCCTGCATCACCACCGCCGGCCGTGCCACCGCCTGTCCAGCAAGCCGAGGCCTCGCCGGCAGAAGGTCCCGGCCGGATCGGTGCCTTGCTGTCGAGGCTGCACAAGTCCGTCTCCCGCAGGCCATCCCGGGAGGAGCCGTTCGATACCGTCGAATGGGCCTCTGCCGAAAACGGGGAGCCAACGCAGGATCCGCAATACCGCGCCTATCCCCGGCCGGCGCCGGCCTTCGAGCCCCGGCAGGCGGCCGCGACAGCATACCCGGCACCACCTTTCCAGCC
Source organism: Mesorhizobium sp. M7A.F.Ca.AU.002.02.1.1 (assembly GCF_003998535.1). Lineage (NCBI taxonomy): Bacteria > Pseudomonadati > Pseudomonadota > Alphaproteobacteria > Hyphomicrobiales > Phyllobacteriaceae > Mesorhizobium > Mesorhizobium sp. M7A.F.Ca.AU.002.02.1.1. Next base: position 5,017 of record NZ_RZPB01000040.1, read on the forward strand.
CGGCGGCCATCCGCAGCAGACGGCGCAGCCGCCACTGCCGCCTCCCATGATGACGCAGCGGCCATATTCCGGGCCGCAGCTCTATCCCTACGCGCAGCCATTGGGCTACGCGCAGCAGCCGGGCTATCCCTATCCGCAATCTATGCCGGCCGCCAATGCCGGGCAGCAGTCCGATCCGGCTCAGCCCGCTTCCGAGTCCTATCCACAGCCGCCCGTCGCGCAGCAGCAGGCGCCTCAGCCTCATCAGCGATCGGCGGAGCCGTCGCGGGCCGTGGAGGATGCCGAGCAGCAAGCGCCAATCGAGGAAATCCGCGCCAGCCTGCGCGAATTCCGCGAAGCGGTTCGCGAACTGACCGAGAGCCGCACGCGCCGCCGCTACTTCTGAGCCACAAAAATCTGCGCGGTGCCGTACAAAAACATGCCGGTTTCGCGTAAACGGCATGGGACGGCGCTTTGGCGGGATTGCATGTTGGATTTTTCGTGAAGATGCCACGCTGTGAAAGATCGAAAAGCGCGTCGCTTCCGGAAGCGACGCGCTTGGGCATTCTGGTGTTGAGGGTGGTCCATGGCTGAAGTGATTGATGGCAAGAGCGTTGCCGGGGACGTTGTGGGGACGGTCAAGACCCTGACGGCTGAACTTGTCGCCAAGGGCAAGGCCAAGCCCGGTCTTGCCGTGGTCATCGTCGGCGAGGATCCGGCCAGCCAGGTCTATGTCGCGTCCAAGTCGCGCACCGCCAAGGAATGCGGCTTTCATTCCGTCCAGCATACGCTGCCGGCCGAAACCTCCGAAGAGGCATTGCTGAAGATCATCGGCGACCTCAACGCCGATCCGGCCATCAATGGCATCCTCGTGCAGCTTCCTCTGCCGGCCCACATTGACGCCGGCAAGATCATCCAGACCATCGCGCCGGAAAAGGATGTCGACGGCTTCCACTTCATCAATGTCGGCAAGCTCGGCACCGGTGAACTCGAAACAGCGTTCGTGCCTTGCACGCCGGCCGGCTCGATGCTTCTGATCGAGCGGGTGCGCGGCAAGGACCTGTCCGGCCTCAACGCAGTCGTCGTCGGCCGCTCCAACATCGTCGGCAAGCCGATGGCCAACCTGCTGCTTGCCGCCAACTGCACCGTCACCATCGCCCACAGCCGCACCAGGGATCTGCCGGCCTTGGCCCGCACCGCCGATATCCTTGTCGCGGCCGTCGGCAGGCCGGAGATGATCAGGGGTGATTGGGTGAAGCCAGGCGCCACCGTCATCGATGTCGGCATCAACCGCATCCCGGCGCCGGAAAAGGGCGAGGGCAAGTCCCGCCTCGTCGGCGATGTCGCCTATGCCGAAGCGGCCAGGGCCGCCAGCGCCATCACACCGGTGCCCGGCGGTGTCGGCCCCATGACCATTGCCATGCTGATGGCCAATACGTTAGCCTCCGCCTACCTTTCGGCCGGATTGAAACGGCCGTCCTTCTGACCCGCCAGAAAGCTGCAGCTTTGCCGAACCCCAGTGTTCCCTCAGAACGGCCGGTCATGACTGACCCCGTTCAAGGCGGCCGGCAGTTCGCATTCCTGCTGGTAGACAAGTTCTCCATGTTCTCGCTGGCTGCCGCGATCGATACGTTCCGGTCGGCGAACCGGTTGCTTGGCCGCGACTTCTACGGTTGGACCACGGTGTCGGCCGATGGCGATCCGGTGATGGCTTCCAATGGCCTGCCGCTCAAGATCGACTACGCCGTTGCCGACCTGCCGCCGGTCGATATCCTTTTCGTCTCGGTCGGGCTGACGACCGAATTCCCCGGCAAGAGCAAGGTGCTGGCGGCTTTGCGAAGCTGGGGCCGGCGCGGCAATGCGCTGGGTGCCCTGTCGGTCGGGTCCTACCTGCTGGCCGAGGCCGGCCAGCTCGAAGGCTATCGCTGCACCATCCATTGGGAAAACCGCGCCGGCTTCGTCGAGCGATTCCCCGACATCAACTGCACCGGCAACGTCTTCGAGATCGATCGCAAGCGCTACACCTGTGCCGGCGGCACCACTTCGATCGACCTGATGCTGGAGATCGTGCGCGGCGATTTCGGCTCGAACCTGGCCAATGGCGTCGCCAACCAGTTCCAGCACGAACGCATCCGCTCGGCCGGCGACCGTCAGCGCGTCGGACCCGAACGCGACCTGACCGGCAAGTCGGAGAAGCTCAGGCGCATCGTCGAACTGATGGCCGACCACCTCGACGAGCCGCTGTCGGCGGTACAGCTGGCCAAATCCGCCGGCCTTTCGGTGCGCCAGGTCGAGCGCCTGTTCCTGCGCCATCTCAGCGTCACGCCCGGCCGTTACTATATGCGATTGCGGCTGGAGCGGGCGCGCGAACTGCTGCGCCAGACCAACATGCCGATCCTCGACGTGGCGATCGCGACGGGCTTCACCTCGCATTCCTACTTCGCCCAGAGCTACCGGCTGCAATTCGGCAGGCCGCCTTCGGAAGAACGCCGCACGACTTACTAAGCTGGTTTTCGTTTTCGTTGAAAGTTCGGCATTCGGCCCGGCGCATCGGGCCAAGGCCATGAATTCGGGTTAATGGGTTCTTTCGGAGCCTTCGCCGCGCGTAGGCTGACGGGTGCAACAAACGAAAAACCCGCCTATTGCGGCGGGTCACCGGCGCAAATCAGCACCATAGCCAAATATGTACCTTAGCTGAGGTCATGGTGTCAAGAAAAAATTCCTATTACCGGGTAAAAGGCTGCCGACACCGCCGAACTGGCTGTCGTCAGGATTTTTGTTAAGCTGGGTCCGCAGCCCTGCGCACCGGGCGCCCGGACTTGTGTCCCGGCGCCGCGTCAAATAGCTTGCCGCCCGGATCAGGGGCGGATTTAGGAGATTTCGATGGCGGGACTTGCACGGGGCGTCGCTGCGGCGATCCTCCTTTTGTCGATGACGACGTTCGGCTTCGCCGCAAACAAGGTCATCATCATTCTCGATGCGTCCGGCTCGATGTGGGCGCAGATCGACGGCAGGCCCAAGCTCGAAATCGCCCGCGAGTCGCTTCGAACCGTGCTTCAATCGGTCCCCACCGACGACGAGATCGGCTTCATGGCCTATGGCCACCGTGAAAAGGGCAGCTGCGACGACATCCAGCTGATCGTGCCGCCGCAGGCAGGTTCGGGCAGCGCCATTTCGGCCGCCGCCGACAGCCTGAAATTCCTCGGCAAGACGCCGCTGACGGCGGCGGTCAAACAGGCGGCCGAGGCGCTGAAATACACCGAGGACAAGGCGACGGTCGTGCTCATCACCGACGGGCTCGAAACATGCGGCGGTGACCCCTGCGCGCTTGGTAAGGAGCTCGAGGCATCCGGCGTCGACTTCACCGCCGATGTCGTCGGCTTCGGCCTGACCGCCGACGAGGGCAAGCAGATCGCCTGCCTCGCCGACAACACCGGCGGCAAATACATCCAGGCCTCCGACGAGAAGGCGCTGCAGGAGGCGCTTGCCGAGACCGTGGCAGCACCAGCGCCGGCTCCTGAACCGGCTCCGGCACCTGCGCCGGCACCCGCGCCCGAGCCGGCCAAACCGGACTTCAATTTCCTGCCGATAGCGGTGCTTGCCGAGGGCGGCGATCCCGTCACTGACGGCAACGCCTGGGAGATCTACAAGGCGAAACCCGACGGTACGCGCGGCGACTACGTCAGCACCGAATACGGCGCCTACAAGGCCAATCTGGAACCGGGCGACTATATCGTCGTGGCCAGCGACGGCCAGGCCAAGACCGAGCAGAAAGTCAAGATCGAGGCGGGCCAAGTCTACGCGCCTCTCTTCAACTTGAATGCCGGCACGCTCATCATCCATCCGCGACCGAGCGAGGGGGCAGATGTCGTCGATGGCGCGGCTATCGTCATCGATTATCCGGGTGCTGACATGCCCGCCACCTTCTATGGGACCACGAAAGCCGTGTTGCCGGCCGGCGACGAGAAAGTGACGGTCACGATCGGCCAGGGGGTGGCTACCGAAACGATTCCGCTGGCTGCCGGCAAGACCGTGGAAAAGAACATGATTGTCGGTGTCGGCCATGTCGTTGCCAATGCTTATTATGCTGCCGGCGGCGACAAGGCGGACGGTTCAGGCATCGGCTTCAAGGTGCTCAAGGCAAAAAAGAAGATCGATGGAACCAGGGACGAGGTGACCTATGCCTACGGACCCGACAGCAAATTCGATCTGCCGGCCGATGACTATGTCTTGATTGCGACGGTTGATCTCGCCGTTGTCGAGCAGCCGTTCACCGTCAAGGTCGGCGAATTTCAGGATCTGAAAATCGCAATGAATGCCGGCGTGCTGGCGATCACCGCGCCGGGAGCCTCGAAGATCGAGATTTTCGAGGCCAAGAAGGACATCAACGGCAACCGCAAGTCGCTTGGCTATGCATTCGACCAGAAGTACCAGGCAGCGATCCCGGCGGGCGACTATGCCGTCGTCTCGGAGAAATCCGACAACAGTTCGAAAGAAGGCAACGTGACGGTCAAGGCCGGCGAGCGAGCTGAGCTAACCGTGCAATAGAATCGTATGCACAACCGCAAGAGGGCGGCCAAGTGCCGCCCCTTTTCATGGGTTGCGCAGAACTGCCGTCAGGCCGTGCCGAAGGCGCTGGCGCCATGATCGGCGCGGCCGACCAATTGCCGGAAGCCGGCAAACAGCTCGCGGCCGAAACCGAACTCGTTGCCGATGAGGTCGGCATCCGCCGTCCGGCGCAGCGCGAAATCGCCGGCCGGCACCAGCACTTCCAGCGTGCCGGCATCGGCGTCGAGCCGGATGATGTCGCCTTCGTGGATCCTGGCGATAGGACCCTCCTCGACCGCTTCCGGTGTGACATGGATCGCCGCCGGCACCTTGCCGGAGGCGCCCGACATGCGCCCGTCGGTGACCAGCGCCACGCGCTGGCCGCGATCCTGCAGGATGCCGAGCACGGTGGTCAGCTTGTGCAGTTCCGGCATGCCGTTGGCCTTCGGCCCCTGGAAGCGGATGACGGCGATGAAGTCGCCGGTCAGCGTGCCTGCCTTGAACGCATCGTTCAGCCCTTGCTGGCTGTCGAAGACCCTGGCCGGCGCCTCGATGATACGCCGCTCCGGCTTCACCGCGGAAGTCTTGATGACGGCGTGGCCGAGATTGCCTGACAGCACCTTCAGGCCACCGGTCGCCTGGAACGCCTTGTTGAAAGGCGCCAGCACCTTTTCGTCGCCGCTTGTCCGCGGCGAGGCTTCGCGCACCACGCCTCCGTCGGCGCCGAGCTTTGCCTCGACCGCATAGGGCCGCAGGCCTTCGCCCCACACCGTCTGCACATCCTCATGCAGGATGCCTTCGTCGAGCAGTTCGCGGATCAGGAAGCCGAGCCCGCCGGCGGCGTGGAAATGGTTCACGTCGGCGAGGCCGTTCGGATAGACCCGCGCCAGCAGCGGCACCGCTTCCGACAGGTCGGAAATATCCTGCCATGTGATGGCGATGCCGGCCGCCGCCGCCATGGCGATCAGGTGGATGGTGTGATTGGTCGAGCCGCCGGTGGCATGCAGGCCGACGACGCCGTTGACGATCGAGCGCTCGTCGATCATCCGCCCGACGGGCGTATAGGCGTTGCCAAGCGCAGTAATCGCCAGCGCCCGCTTGGTCGCCTCGCGGGTCAAAGCCTCGCGCAGCGGCGTGCCTGGATTGACGAAGGACGCGCCCGGCGTGTGCAGGCCCATGATCTCCATCAGCATCTGGTTGGAATTCGCCGTGCCGTAGAAGGTGCAGGTGCCCGGTCCATGGTAAGATTTGGACTCGGCCTCCAGCAGTTCGGCGCGTCCGGCCTTGCCCTCGGCGTAGAGCTGGCGGACCTTGGCCTTTTCGTCATTGGGCAGGCCTGATGTCATCGGTCCGGCCGGAATGAACACCGCCGGCAGATGGCCGAAGGTGAGGGCGGCGATCACCAGCCCCGGCACGATCTTGTCACAGACGCCGAGATAGACGGCGGCGTCGAACATGTTGTGCGACAGGCCGATCGCGGCGGCCATGGCGATGACATCGCGCGAAAACAGCGACAGCTCCATGCCGGGCTGGCCCTGGGTGACGCCGTCGCACATCGCCGGCACGCCGCCTGCCACCTGGGCGATGCCGCCGGCTTTGCGGGCTGCATCCTTGATCAGCGCGGGGAAGCTCTCGAACGGCTGATGCGCCGACAGCATGTCGTTATAGGAGGTGATGATGCCGAGGTTCGGCACCTTGTCGGCGCCCAGCGCGAGCTTTTCCGAGGGGCTGCACACCGCAAAGCCGTGAGCGAGGTTGCCGCACGACAAAACGGCCCGGTTGGCGGTGCGGTTCGACGCCTCGGCGATGCGGCCGAGATAACGCTCGCGGCCGGGCTTAGAGCGCTGGCGGATGCGTTCGGTAATGGCTTCGATGTCGCGTCTGGCGGTCATGGTGTCGGTCCTTTCAGGCGAGGTCCCGGAAACATCCTCCCGCCGTTTGCCGGGACCGGTGTAAATCGAGAATCAGGGTGCCCAGAAAACCTCTACGGGCTTTTGCGCTGCGTCGAGCACGGCGCGGATTGGCTTTCGCGGCCCGGGCGCCACCGCGCCGTCGAAGGCGATACGCTTGTCCTCACCCTCGATGTGCAGCGCGATGAAGCCGGCTTCGACGATGCGGGCCAGCGACAGGGTCAGCCGCGGCTCGCCCGCACTTGCCGCATGAACCGGCAGCACGATCCTGTCGGAAGACGGGTCGAGCAGCGTTGCCAGGTCGGCGGCATCGGGAAAGAACGAGGCGGTGTGGCCGTCCGGCCCCATGCCGAGCACGACGACATCGAGCGGCCAGGGCAAGGATCGGAGCGCTGCATCGTCGGACGAGGCCGCATCCTCGATGCTGGTGGCTTCGTGATAGAGCGGCACGAAACGAGCCGCCTTGGCCGCGTTCTGCAACAGATTGGCGGCCACCAGCCCGGCATTGGAGCGTGGCGAGGAGGCCGGCACGAAACGCTCGTCGACCAGCGTCACGATCACCTTGTCCCAGGCGATGGGTATCGCTGAAAGGGCGGCGAAGAATTTTGCCGGCGTGGTGCCGCCGGAGACGGCGAGCAACCCCGTGCCGCGCTCGGCGATCGCCTTGGTCAGTCTGCCTGCAACATGGCCGGCAAGGGCTGCCGCCAGTTCCTGGCGCCCGCTGAAGCCGTTCCAGCTGTAGGCGGCGCTGTTCAATTGCTCTCGTGCCATGTCCGCCCGTCACGTTCGATCAGCGCTATCGAGGCCGATGGACCCCAGGTGCCCGCCGTGTAGCCCTGCGCCTCCTGCCTGGCACTTTCCCAGGCATTCTGGATCGGGTCGATCCATTTCCACGCCGCCTCGACTTCGTCACGGCGCATGAACAGGGTCTGGTTGCCACGGATGACGTCCATGATCAGCCGCTCATAGGCGTCCGGTGCGCGGCCGTCGAAGGACTGCGCGAAACTCATGTCGAGCGAAATCTGGCGCAGCCGCATGCCGCCCGGGCCCGGATCCTTGATCATGATGAACTGCTTGACGCCTTCGTCCGGCTGCAGCCGGATGACAAGCTGGTTGGCGAAGATCGGTCCGGCGCTGTCGCCGAAGATCGAATGCGGGATCGGCTTGAATTCGATGACGATTTCCGAAACCCGCGTCGCCAGCCGTTTGCCGGTACGCAGATAGAACGGAACGCCCGACCAGCGCCAATTGCCGATCTCGGCCTTGATGGCGACGAAGGTCTCGGTGTTGCTGTCCTTGCCGAGTTCCTCGACATAGCCTTTCACCGGTCCGCCGGCCGAAGCCCCGGCGCGATACTGCCCGCGCACGGTGTGCTTCGGCGCTTCGTTGCCGTTGATGCGCTTCAGTGCCCGCAGCACCTTCAGCTTTTCGTCGCGCACGGCGTCGGCATCCATCGACGACGGCGCTTCCATGGCGACGAGGCACAAGAGCTGCAGCATATGGTTCTGCACCATGTCGCGCAGCGCGCCGGCCTTGTCGTAATAGGTGACGCGGTCCTCCAGGCCGACGGTCTCGGCCACGGTGATCTGGACATGGTCGATATGGGCTGAATTCCACAACGGTTCGTAGAGCGCGTTGGCAAAGCGCAGCGCCATCAGGTTCTGCACCGTCTCCTTGCCGAGATAATGGTCGATGCGGAAGATCTGGCTTTCGTGGAAGTCGTCGCCGACCAGGTCGTTGAGCTTGCGTGCCGAATCGAGATCGCGGCCGATCGGCTTTTCCAGCACGATGCGCGAGTTCGGCGTGATCAGATTGTGCTCTTTCAGCTTGTGCGAGATGTCGCCGAACAGCGCCGGCGCCACCGCCAGGTAGAAGGCGCGGATGCGGTCGCTGTCGCCGATCGCCTTCTTGAGCTTGTCGAAGCCGGCGCCGCTCGTCGCATCGGCGGAGACGTAGGACAGCCGCGCCAGAAAGGTCTTCAGTTCCTTGGCGTCGATGTCGGCCGGTTTGACGTGGTCCGAGATCGCCTGCTTGGCGAAGGCCTGGAATTCTTCGTCGCTCATCTTCGAGCGCGAGGTGCCGATGATGCGTGTCGGCTCCGAAAACTGATGGTCGCGCTGGCGATAATAGAGCGACGGCAGAAGCTTGCGCTCCGACAGATCGCCGGTGCCGCCGAAAATGATGAAGTCGAAAGGATCGACGGGGATGATCTGGCTGGTCATGGTCTGTCCGCTCTGACGCCGGTCGCTGTGACGCGGCTGATATAATCTAATCGATTTAAATTTTCCAGTGCCATGGTGTCACATCTGGGTGTATGCGCCTGCCCCTTGACAGTCCGATGACCCGGAGGCTTGTCGACAGGCGCGGCACCGGAAGCCTTCGCAGTTGCAGCATAGAGCGGGATCGACGCGAAAGCCAAAGGAGAAATCGGCGATGGCCGCACATCTTTCGAGCAATCCGGCCAGAAGCCACGGGTTCGCGCGGATGTGCGCTATCGGCGCGCCGGTTGATCGTCATCAATCATGAGCGGGAAAAACATGCGTCTGGAAAACAAGGTTGCCGTCATCACCGGTGCTGCGTCCGGTTTTGGCGAGGGCATCGCCAGGCGCTTTGCGCAGGAGGGTGCCAGGGTCGTTGTCGCCGATCTCAACGCCAGGGGCGCGGAGCGCGTCGCCGGCGAGATCGGCGAAGCGGCGATCTGGACCCAGACCGATGTCTCGCTGCGCTCCGAATTCGACGAGATGATCTATGCCGCCAAAAGCGCATTCGGCCGCATCGACATCATGGTCAACAATGCCGGCTACACCCATCGCAACGGCGACATGCTCAATGTCGACGAGGAGACCTTCGACCTGATAACCGCCGTCAACATGAAGGCGATCTATCACGCGGCACTCGCCGTGGTGCCGATCATGGAGCGGCAGGGCGGCGGCGTCATCCTGACCACGGCCTCCACCGCGGGTCTGCGGCCGCGCCCCGGCCTCACCTGGTACAATGCGTCGAAAGGCTGGGCGATCACCGCCACCAAATCGATGGCGGTGGAACTGGCGCCGAAGAACATCCGCGTCAACTGCCTCTGCCCGGTTGCCGGCGAGACCGGCATGCTGGAGAAATTCATGGGCGCCGACACACCCGAAATCCGCGAGAAGTTCCGCGCATCGATCCCGCTCGGCCGGCTCTCGACGCCGCTCGACATCGCCAACGCCGCACTCTGGCTGGCCTCGGACGAAGCCGCCTTCATCACCGGCGTGGCGCTGGAGGTCGACGGCGGACGCTGCATCTGAACGCCTGGGTAGCAGGCCAGGATCTCATCCGCTGCAATACCAGGACAAGCGCAATCTCACGGCAATCGAGGATCAACCCCGCCAACAATGAGACCTACACCTATACGGCCAACGGCTTCATCGAGAATGCCGATGGGCCGTGGGGCAGCCTCACCTATACGATCGACGGTGTCGGCAACATCACCCAGCGCACCGTAACCATTGGTGGCGTCACCTCTATCGATACCTACAGCCTTCAGGGCGGCTCCAACCGGCTGACCGGCATCCTCACCGGCGGCGCACCGAGCCGCGGCTTCCAGTCGGACCTTGCCGGCAACGTCACGCAGGACGCGACCGTCTCGCCGGAGCTCACCAAGACCTACAGCTACAATGCCGCCGGCCAGCTCTCGGGCGCCACCACGAACGGCACGACGGCAGGCGCCTACATCTACGACTACCTGTCGCGGCTGGTCTCGCGCACCATCGCCGCCTCGTCGGCCACGCTGCACATGGTGCACGACCTCGACGGCAATGTAATCGCCGAATATGACGCGTCCGGCGCGCTGGTCACCGAATACATCTGGGTCGAAGGCCGCCCGCTGGCGATGGTCGCCGACGCCGGCATCACGCCGGTGCTCTATTACGTGCTGACTGACCATCTCGAACGGCCGGTCATGATGACCGACCAGGGCCGCAATGTCGTCTGGCAGGCGAGCTATCTACCTTACGGTGAGGTGCGTAGCATCAGTGGCACGGCGACGCTCAACCAGCGCTTCCCCGGCCAATAGTTCCAGATCGAGACGGGGCTCGCCTACAATTGGCACCGCCATTATGATGCTTCCATCGGGCGCTATCTGCAGCCCGATCCGCTCGGTATGCCGAATGGGCCGTCAAGGTGGGCGTATGTCGGCAACAGCCCGCTGATGAAGGTGGATCCGAGCGGGTTGTATTGGGTTCCAGGTCCAGGAGGGAATCGATGGTGGTGTTGGGGTGGCAATCCCTTGGACTGCGTTTTACGTCCCCCCCCCGCAGCCAGGGCCACAATCTTGCCCGATGCCGTCGGAACGGCGTACGACGCCTCCGCCTCCGCCGCCAGCTGGGCCGCCGGATGACGACCCTTGTGAGGAACAGCTTGCCGCTGATGAGGCGCAGTGCCAATTGCTATCCTCGGGGCGTGGTGGCGGGCGCACAACCAAAGCTGGTAGAAATTGGTATGCAGCTTGTATGGCAATAGCCAGTGAAAGATATGCCGCTTGTAGGGCAGGGAAACCCTTGCCGCCGTTTCCAATATGGAAAATGTAGCTATGAAATTTCTATTTCGGGAGAGGCTGGAAGTTTTGAACTCAGATGATTTATTTGAGTTTGGAATAACAAAAATCAATAAAAATAAAAGCGAAGAATATTTATATGAAACAGAGGCAATCTTCATAAGAAACGGGAAAGTAACATCAAGAATAAAGTTGACTGGATTGAGTGAGTTTAAGGTTATAATGAGCTCGTTATCCTATTTTGGGTCAAAATTAAGGGGAATAGCAAAAGATGAATCGATTACTTTTGATTTTGATGGATTAACATTTGACCAATATATACCAATAAACAAAAATTTAAGATTGATTTGGGATGAATGATTTAAAGAAAGATAAACAACGATTGTAGGGTGACAGCACACTTTTATTCTCGATGGTGGACTGTGGTCGAAGAAAATCCCCGTGATTCATCGGCCTCTTGCGAGTGCCAATCCTCCGGCTTCGCCCTCGTCGCTGTCCTTGTCTTCCTCCTCATCGTCTCCGCCATCACCTCGACCTTCGCCCTGACCGCCTGGACGCGGCTCAAGATCGCTTCGAATGAGACCGAAAGCCAGCGGTTCGGCCTGCTCGCCGAAGGCCTGACCAACGTGCTGGCCGCGCGCCTGTCGAGCGCCGGGCCGGACATCGGGTTGCCGCTCAATTTCGAGCCAGTCTCCTGCGTGGTCGGCGATCTGACGGTCGTGATGCGGTTGCAGGGGCATTCGGGCCTGATCGATCTCAACGCCGCCGATCACAATCTGCTTGCCCAGGGTTTCGCTTCGCTCGGCGTCGATCCGGAGATGTCCAACTGGCTTGCGATCGCGGTCGAATATTCCCGCAGCGGCGCCAGCATCTTTGCCGCGGTGGCCACGCAAAAGGTCGAAGTCGTGGGTGGTTTCAAGCATGCACCGTTCGAATCCGTGGCTGAGCTGCAGGACTTTTCCAGGCTGCGCTCGATTTCTTTGCCTGATCTCTACAGCACATTCACGGTCAATTCGCGGCGCGGCGATCTGGTCGTAAGTCGAGCCGGCCCCACGCTGGCCAACTTCGTCAAGGCCGGAACATCGGCAGGTGCAAAGATACCCGAGCAGGCCTTCACGATCGAGGTTTCCGTCAGCCGGCGAGGCTCGGCCATCGTCGGTTCCGCCGGCTATGTCTTCGAAAGCCGTTCGGGCGATCAAGCAAGCCTGCTCCGCACTGCAGCGGTTTTGGGAACGATAGGCGCCAAGATAAGGGGCGTGCCTCACCCAAGGCGGTAGACGTCAGGCGCCGGTCTTGATGTAGCTCTTGTAGATCCAGCCGGTCTTGCCGTTGTAGGTGATCTGGCACCATTTCTTGCAGCTCATCACCTGCACCGAGGTTTTGGCTGGCACCGTACCGATGGCGGCGGCATTTTTCTTCGGGCCGCTTCGCATGGTCACGGCCCTCAGGATGCGTCCTGTTCCGGCGGCTGCGGCTTTCCTTGGCTTCGCCTTGGCCTGGCTGTCATCACCTTCTGCCGCGGGCTCTTGAGCCGGCACTTGCGGTTGCACCTCGGGAATGGCGGCGGTTTGTGCGCCGTCGGGATGGTTGCCCGCGGTTGCGCCGGGCGCGGCTACCTTGGCAAGTTCGGTGGCGGCATCGGTATCGGCTGCCGGCTGCGCGAATGCCGCCGTTTGCTTGTCGGGTGCCTTGTCCGCCACCTGGCTGGGAGCAGTCGAATCGGACGCGGATGCGGCCTTCAGCTGGGAACCGGTCCAGCGCGGGTCATTGGCGGCGAGTGCGGGAATGTTGTCTTGCGCGGCCGCCACAGTTGTTGGAATTGCGT
>NZ_RZPB01000410.1:0-5630 GCF_003998535.1 Mesorhizobium sp. M7A.F.Ca.AU.002.02.1.1
GCCCATGCCTGGAGACCTGCACCATCAGCACCACCAGCCAGACCAGGCCGAAGGTGACGTGCAGGCCATGCGTTCCGACCAGCGTGAAGAACGACGAAAGAAAGCCGCTGCGCTGCGGCGTCGCCCCCTCGTGGATGAAATGGGCGAATTCGTAGAGTTCGATGCCGAGAAAGGCGAGGCCGAACAGGCCGGTGATCACCAGCCACACCTGCATCGGCCTCACTCGCCCTTTCGCCATCTCCAGCATCGCGAAGCCGTAGGTGATGGAGGACAGGAGCAGCATGGTGGTGTTGAGCGCGACCAGCGGAAGATCGAACAGGTCCTTCGGCGCGGGCCCGGCGGCGTAGTTGCCACCGAGCACGCCGTAGACTGCAAACAGCATCGCAAAGATGAGGCAGTCGCTCATCAGGTAGATCCAGAAGCCGAGCATGGTGCTGCTGCCGCTCTCGGCATGGCCGTGGTCGTCTTCCAGGTGGAAGATCGTGTCGTCGATCACCGTGTCGGCGTGTGCCATGGTGCTCATCCCGCCTGGCTGGTGGCTGCGAGCAGGCGTGTCCGCTCGTCCTCGACGCGGGTGACGTCGCTGGACGGAATGTGGAAGTCCCGGTCGTAATTGAAGGTATGCGCGATGGCGTAGCCGATCAGAGCAACGAAGCTCACGATCGCCAGCCACCAGATGTACCAGATGAGCGCCACGGCAAGCACCACGCTCAACCCAGCCAGAATGACGCCGGCTCCGGTGTTGCGCGGCATGTGGATGTCGTGGAAGCCCGTCAACGGACGCTGGTAACCGCGATTCTTCATGTCCGCCCAGGTGTCGAGATCGTGGACGACCGGCGTAAAGGCGAAATTGTAGGCCGGGGGCGGCGACGAGGTTGCCCATTCGAGTGTACGCCCGTCCCACGGATCACCGGTGTCGTCGCGAAGCTGCTCGCGCCGGCGCACGCTGACGAAGATCTGGATGAGGAAGGACAGGATACCAAGGAGGATCAGGAAGGCGCCAAAAGCGGCGATGATGAACCAGATCTGCAGCGAGGGATCCTCGAAGGTGCGTAGCCGGCGCGTTACGCCCATCAGGCCGAGGATGTACAGCGGCATGAAGGCGAACCAGAAGCCGACCACCCAGAACCAGAAGGACATCTTTCCCCAGAACGGATCGAGCCGGAAGCCGAATGCCTTGGGGAACCAGTAGCTGATACCGGCAAACAGGCCGAACAGCACGCCGCCGATGATGACGTTGTGGAAATGCGCGACCAGGAACAGGCTGTTGTGGAGCACGAAGTCGGCCGGCGGAACGGCGAGCAGCACGCCGGTCATGCCGCCGACGGTGAAGGTCAGCATGAAGGCGACTGTCCACATCATCGGCAGTTCGAAGCGGATGCGGCCGCGGTACATGGTGAACAGCCAGTTGAATATCTTGGCGCCTGTCGGGATCGAAATGATCATCGTGGTGATGCCGAAGAACGAGTTGACGCTCGCTCCCGACCCCATGGTGAAAAAGTGATGCAGCCAGACGAGATAGGACAGGATGGTGATGACGATGGTTGCGTAGACCATCGAGGTGTAGCCAAAGAGCCGCTTGCCGCAGAAGGCCGAGGTCACTTCGGAAAATATGCCGAAGGCCGGCAGGATCAGGATGTAGACCTCGGGGTGGCCCCAGATCCAGATCAGGTTCACGTACATCATCGGATTGCCGCCGAAGTCGTTCGTGAAGAAGTTGGTGCCGACATAGCGGTCGAGAGCCAGCAGGGCCAGCACCGCCGTCAGCACCGGGAAGGCGGCGACGATGAGCACATTTGTGCAGAGCGCGGTCCAGGTGAAGATCGGCATTCTCATCATGGTCATGCCAGGCGCGCGCATCTTGACGATGGTGCAGACCAGGTTCACGCCCGACAGCAGCGTGCCGACGCCCGCCACTTGCAGCGCCCAGATATAATAATCGACACCGACATCGGGACTGTAGCCGATACCCGACAGCGGCGGGTAGGCGAGCCAGCCGGTGCGCGCGAATTCGCCGACGAACAGCGACATCATGACGATGACCGCGCCGCCGACCGTCATCCAGAAGCTGAAATTGTTGAGGAACGGAAACGACACGTCGCGCGCGCCGATCTGCAGCGGGACGACGAAATTCATCAGGCCCGTCACCAGCGGCATCGCCACGAAGAAGATCATGATGACGCCGTGCGCGGTGAAGATCTGGTCATAATGATGCGAATTGAGATAGCCTTCCGAACCGCCGAAGGCCATCGCCTGCTGGAGTCGCATCATGATGGCGTCGCTGAAGCCGCGCAGCAGCATGACGATGCCGAGCACCATGTACATCACACCGATGCGCTTGTGGTCGACGCTGGTGAACCATTCGCGCCACAGATAGCCCCAGAGCTTGAAATAGGTCAGCGCGCCGACGAGGGCGATGCCGCCCAGCGCGACGACAATGAAGGTCGCGACCACGATGGGCTCGTGCAGCGGCAGCGACTCGAACGTAAGCCGGCCGAAGATCGCCTTGAGAAGAGCAGGATTGTCGAACATGTCTTGCGTGGCGCCTCAGGAGTTGAAGGGCGACCGAAGCGTGCCGGTTGCGGAAGGTGACGGCAGTCGGATCGACAGGGGCAGTGGCCGTTGCAGACCAGCGCCGACTATCGGCGTCGAGGTCATCGGCGTGGCGGATTGATCAGCCTTCGAAGCGGCCAGTGCTTCTTCGGTCGTGCATATGCTGGCGACATAGGATGGGGCGGGGCCGAATATCGTGCCGCGCCGGGCGAACTTGTCATACAGCAGCGGAAGGGTGTTGCGGATGCCGGCCATTCCCAGACCGCCCTTGGCATCGATCTGCGACATCTCGCTCATGCACATCTTGCCGGGCTCGACGCACATGTTGAGGATCGCCTTGTAGAGATCGCTATCCACCGCCGCATAGTGGCGCACGGGTTGGTTCTCACTGGGCTGTTCGAGCTCAAGATAGCCGTTTCGGTCGAGCTTGCCGCCGCTGTCCTTTGCCTTCGCGATCCATGCCTGGAAACCGGCATCCTCGAGGCCGTGGAACGCGAAGCGCATTCCCGAGAAGCCGGCGCCGCTGTAATTGGCAGAGAACCCTTCATAGTCGCCGGACTTGTTGATGACAGCGTGCAGCCTGGTTTCCATACCCGGCATCGCATAGATCTGGCCGGCCAGTGCTGGAATGTAGAAGGAGTTCATCACCGATGCGGAGGTAATGCGAAAGCTGATCGGCCGGTCGACCGGCGCAGCCAGTTCGTTGACCACGGCGACGCCGTATTCCGGATAGATGAACAGCCATTTCCAGTCGAGCGCGACGACTTCGACCTCAAGCGGGCGCACGTCCGGCGGCAGCGGCTTGCCGGCCGCTACACGTCCGATCGGACGATAGGGGTCGAGCAGATGGGTGCCCATCCAGGTCACCGCGCCCAGGCAGATGATGATCAGAAGCGGCACAGCCCAAATGACGAGTTCGAGATGGGTCGAGTGGTCCCAATCCGGCTCGTAGCGCGCCTCGCGGTTGGACTGGCGGTATCGCCAGGCAAAGAATATGGTGAGAGCCATCACCGGTATGATGACGATCAGCATCAGTGCCGTGGACACCATCAGCAGGTCGCGCTGCTGCTCGGCGACGTCGCCGGCAGGGTTCAGGACGACCATGCTGCAGGAGCCGAGCGATGCCAGCAGGGGCAGCAGGAAAAGGGTACGAAGACGGCTCAATGTATGACCTGTCGGTTGTTCCCCCCAGTGCTAACCGTACCGCGGCGATGAAGGCATTGGACAATTTGTCCAATGCCGCAATGACGCGGCAGGCGTCATCAAAGCATCTGGCCCGCGCACATGGCAAGCGATCGTATGAGACCGCGGCGGGGCGACGGAGAATGCTGTGAGCCCAACTTCGAAGATCGAAGCCGACGCAAGACGGATCAATGCGCGGCATCATGAGGTGAAGCCCGGCGAAATCGCCGTTGGCGTCATCATCGGCAGGACGTCGGAATTCTTCGACTTCTTCGTCTACGCGATCGCTTCCGTCATCGTTTTCCCCAAGCTCGTATTTCCATATGCCGACCCGTTGACCGGCACGCTCTACTCCTTCGCCATCTTCGCGCTTGCCTTCATCGCGCGGCCGATCGGGACGGCGATCTTCACCGCGCTCGACCGCGCCTACGGACGCAGCGCCAAGCTCACCATCGCGCTGTTCCTGCTGGGGACCTCGACCGTGTCGATCGCCTTCGTGCCCGGTTACGACCAGATCGGCCCGGCTTCGGCCTGGCTGCTGGCCATGTTCCGGATCGGTCAGGGACTGGCGCTGGGCGGGACATGGGACGGACTTGCCTCGCTGCTGGCGTTGAATGCCCCCGAAAAGCGTCGCGGCTGGTATGCGATGATCCCGCAGCTGGGCGCGCCACTCGGGCTCATCGTCGCCAGTGCCCTGTTTGCATATTTCGTCGGCAACCTGTCGGCTGAAGACTTCTTCAGCTGGGGTTGGCGCTACCCGTTCTTCGTCGCCTTCGCCATCAACGTCGTCGCCCTGTTCGCGCGGCTGCGCATCGTGGTGACGCCGGAATACACCAAACTGTTCGAAGGCCAGGAACTGGAGCCGACTTCCGTCCGCGAGACGTTGCGCGCCGAAGGGCGCACTGTCGTGCTCGGCGCTTTCGCGCCGCTGGCGAGCTTCGCCCTGTTCCACATGGTGACGGTGTTTCCTCTGTCCTGGATCTTCCTGTTCACGCGCGAGGGACCGGCACGGTTCCTGGTCATCGAGACGATCGGAGCCTTCTTCGGCCTGGCGGCAATCGCGATCTCGGGCGTCGTTGCCGACCGGGTCGGGCGCTGGCCCTTGCTTGGAGGCTCGGCGGTGGCCATTGCCGTGTTCAGCGGTTTCGCGCCACAGCTGCTCGATGGCGGCTTCGTCGGAGAGTCCGTCTTCATGGTGTTGGGCTTCGTCCTGCTCGGCCTGTCGTTCGGCCAGTCTTCGGGAGCACTCGCCTCGAATTTTTCAAAGAACTACCGCTATACAGGTGCTGCGCTGACCTCGGATCTCGCCTGGCTGTTCGGCGCCGGCTTCGCCCCCATTGTCGCCCTGTTCCTGTCCGCCCATTTCGGGCTGATCTCGTCAGGCGCCTATCTGCTGTCGGGAGCGCTATGCACGCTGCTGGCGCTGCGGCTCAACCAGCGCCTGGATCGGACTCCCGCTTGAGTGACCTGCTTGGCCAGGGCTGGGGACCTCCCGGCCCAATGACGCTGCACGACAAGACCAACAAGCAGAATTTTCTGCTTCTGATCCAACTGCGCTGGATCGCGGTCGGCGGTCAGATCGTGACGATCCTGTTCGTCCGCTACGCGCTTGGCATCGGGCTGCCGCTGGTGCCGATGGCAGTGGTGATCCTGCTGCTGATCGCTCTCAACGTCGCCAGCCTGCGCCGGCACAGCAGCCAGGACGCGATCACCAACACCGAGCTGTTTCTTGGACTGCTGCTCGACGTCACCGCGTTGACGGTCCAGCTTTACCTGAGCGGCGGCGCGTCCAATCCCTTCATTTCGCTTTACCTGCTCCAGGTCATCCTGGGCGCGGTACTGCTGGAGACATGGTCGGTCTGGGCGCTTGTCCTCATTGCAAGCACGTGCTTCAT
>NZ_RZPB01000411.1:0-5605 GCF_003998535.1 Mesorhizobium sp. M7A.F.Ca.AU.002.02.1.1
CACAACCCGGAGCGAACGGTGCGCCAATCTCAGCCACCAATTTGATGAAGCCCTCGAAACCCATGCCACGGCAACGCAGGTCACCGCGGCAAAGGCACTTCAGAGAAAGGGCAACCGGTACTGCGCCGCCAAGAAACAGGCACAGGGCATCCGGATGCTCGCCAATGCTTTGAAGCTGCTTGGAGTGACGCCGAACGACCCGGTTCAGTAACGCTCCGAAACTTGACCCGCATAAAAAGGAAACGAAGCCATGAAAAAGTCCATCCTCTCCGCAACCGGTCTCGCCGTCGCTCTCGCTTTCGCGATGCCGGCTCTCGGCAACGCCGCCGCCACCACGACCGCTGCTCCGGCTGCTTCGACGACCACCGCTCCGGCGACTGCCGCTCCGGCCAAGGCTGCTCCGAAGAAGGTCGTCAAGAAGACCGTCAAGAAGCACAAGAAGGCTGCTGAGAAGGCCGTCAAGAAGGACGCCCCGAAGACCTGATAAGGTCCGGCATAAAATGCCGGCCTGTTGACCAAGGCCGCTCCAGCTGGTTTCGGTTGGAGCGGCCTTCTTCCTGTCCGAGCCGCTGAAGCCCTGACATTGGCGATGCAGCGGTCGATGGGTTCAACTGATCTTTGGCGAAGTCTGGCACCGGCAGCTTCCGCCTCGACTGACACTTAACCCGTTTGCAACGCCGGCCGTGTAGGACAATCCGCATGAAGAAGCGGCTTTCGTCCATTTTGCGCTCGATGGTGATCGGCGGTCTGGTTGCCACCGGCCTCGCCAGAGTGCTTATCCTGTTCACCGCCAGCCCGGTCCCCGATCCGGCCAGCGGACGCACCGAGCCTTCGCTGTTCGCTCCGGCGATTTCCACCAACTGGGACTACATAACGCCGGCACAGACCTGGCTGCTGGTCGTGCTGACCGGCGCGACGTTGATCTGCGTCGCCGCGTGGCTGATCGCGACCTGGCTGGAACGCCGGGCGGATGCCGGCGGAAACCGTTTTCGGTCCGATATACCGCCCGCTGCGGCCGTGCGGCAGATTCCCGGCCGTCGCATGTTCGGCCGCCAAGGCCGTTGAACGGCAACCGACACTTTCCCACATGATTATGAATGGCCGCGTCGGCGGACACCGGTTTCGCGCGTCGATCAAAATGGACGACCGTTTTCACCGGTGCCAGAATGGCGGTCACATCGCTTACGCAAAACTGTCGGTTCCGATGCCTGAAATTACCACAAAACCGCGTACCCAGATCAAGCCGCAAGTCGAACGGCCAAAACTCTACAAGGTCATCCTCATCAACGACGATTTCACGCCGCGCGAATTCGTGGTGACGGTGCTGAAGGGCGAGTTCAAACTCAGCGAAGACCAAGCGCACCGGGTGATGATCACTGCGCATCGGCGTGGCGTCTGCGTCGTCGCCGTGTTCACCAAGGATGTCGCCGAGACCAAGGCGACGCGCGCCACCGATGCCGGCAAGGCCAAGGGCTATCCGCTGATGTTCACGACGGAGCCGGAGGAGTAGAGCAGGGGGCTTTCCCTTCTCCCACAACAAGGGAGAAGGGAAAAGAGCGCCGCGCTACCGTCCCTCGCGGTACCACATCGAACCCATTGCCAGAAGCAGCAGGCCGAGGCCGAGGAAGCCGCCGAACAGCGGCACGCGCGAGACGGCTTTGAGCACGCTGTCGTCTGTCGTGCGCAGGCCGATCCAGTCGCTGCCGGATGCGGCACCAGCCGAGCGCACCGGCACGATGGAAGGCAGCGTCACGTCGCTGCCAAGGCCTGTGGAAGACGCCAGCCGGCGCACGCTGCCGCCGGTGGCTTCCGCCGGCGCCTTCAGCCGGTTTTCGGTGGAAATGACGTCGGCGAATTCCGGTGCGTTGACCGGCCCGACATGGGCGAGCGCGGTGAGGTCGCCATTGGCGACCTGGTAGAGCCCGATCTCGCTGGTCTCGACGCTGCCGAGGAAGACCCCGGGCTCGGCTTTGTCGAGCTTGACCGTCAAGGTTTTGCCGGACGGAGTGATGATCTGCGCGGCGCCGGGATCGTCGGCCATCGTCTGGCGGCGGATTTCCAGCACCATGCCACGACCATCGGCGGTCAGCCGCTCCTCCTCGAGCTCCGGCTCCTTCATCAGCCAGTGCGCGATGCGCCGATAAAGCTGGACATGCGGGCCGCCGCCCTCGAAGCCGCGCGCCCACAGCCAGCCCTGATCGGACAGCAGCATGCCGACGCGGCCTTCTCCCTTGCGGTCGAGCAGCAGCAGCGGCCGGTTGTCGGCGCCCTTCATGACCACTTCGCCTTCCGGGTTCTGCACGCCTATGGTGCGGAACCAGCGGCTCCAGTGCGGCGGCTCGGTGGCCGAGCCATCGAGCCCACGCGTCACCGGGTGGCGCTGGCCGAGTTCGGTGAGGCGCGGATAGAAGGCCTTGTCGACAACTTCGCCGGTCGGCATCGCCGGCAGGGCGGCCATCAGCGGCGTGCGCGCGATCGAGCTTTCGCCGGCATATTCGGGGCCGGCCGCGATCAGCAGCGCGCCGCCCTTTTCGACATATTCGGAGATGTAGTCGTAATAGAGGATCGGCAGCACGTCGCGGTGCTGGTAGCGGTCGAAGATGATGAGGTCGAAATCCTTGATCTTCTCGACGAACAGTTCGCGGGTCGGGAAGGCGATAAGCGACAATTCGTTGATCGGCGTGCCGTCCTGCTTTTCCGGCGGCCGCAGGATGGTGAAATGGACAAGATCGACCGAGGCGTCGGATTTCAGCAGGTTGCGCCAGGTGCGCTCGCCGGCATGCGGCTCGCCGGAGACGAGCAGCACACGCAGGTTCTCGCGAATGCCGTCGATCAGTGCGATGGCGCGGTTGTTGGTGTCGGTCAGTTCGCCTGGCTCGCGATCGATGGCGAGTTCGACGATGTTGCGGCCGGCGCCCGGAATGGTGACCTGCAGCGGCATGGCCTGGCCAACGGTGGCGTGCTCGACGGCGACCTGCTCGCCATTGACCGAGACGCGCACATCGACCGGGCCAGTCTCGTTTTCGGTCGAGATGACGCGGTAGGTCATGTCGAGCGGCTTGCCAACAAGGCCGAAGCGCGGCGCGTTCTCGAAGCGGATGCGGCGGTCCTTTTCGTGGTCGTTGCCGGTGATCAGCGCATGCAGCGGGGCGTTGAAATCTGGCGCGCCCGGCGGCGCGTCATGGACCTCGCCATCGGTGATCATGATCGCGCCGCCGATGCGTGACGGCGGCACGTCGCGGAAGGCGCCTTCAAGCGCGCCGAACAGCCGTGTCTCGGTGCGCTCTTCGGCGGCCTCGGATTTGCCGGCCTCGACGACGCGCACGTCGAACTGCTTGAAGCGGCCAAGCCGCTGCTGCAGCCCGGCCAGCGCCTCGTCGGTCTGCTTGGTGCGATCGCCGATATCCTGGCTCTGGCTGCGGTCGACGACGAGGGCGACAACGCTTTTCAGCGGCTCGCGCTCCTCGTTGAGGAACACCGGGTTGAACAAAGCGGCGGCGAGCGCCAAAAGGGCGATGAAGCGGAAGACCGAGCCGCGCTGGCGAAACCACAGGCCGACAAGCGCCAGCAGCGCCAGCGGCACCAGCGCCAAGGCCAACAGGGGCCAGGAGATCAGCGGTTCGAAGGAAATCGACCAGTTCATCCCTTACCCTCCTCTTTTTGGGGAGGGTTTATCCGCGACCGGAGGGAACCAAACAAACTCATCTTACTGCCCCAGCCGTTCGAGCAGTATGGGCACGTGCACCTGGTCGGATTTGTAGTTGCCGGTCAGCATGTACATCATGATGTTGACGCCGGCGCGCAGCGCGTAGACGCGCTGCATCGGGTCCGCCGGTACGGTCGGCAGCAGCGGATCGCCATTCTCGTCGACCGCCCAGGCGCCGGCAAAATCATTGGCGGTGATCATGATAGGCGAGACGCCGTCGCCGGTGCGCACCGGCCGGTTCTCGGCATTGCTGGCGTCGAGCGACGCCTCGACCCACAGTGGGCTGCCGGCGAAGCGGCCGGGGAATTCGGGCAGGATGAAGAAGGATTTGGTCAGCACGTGGTCGGACGGCACCGGCTCCAGCGGCGGCACGTTGAGGTTGCCGAGGATGTCGCGCAGCCGCTCCGTCGCCGGGCTGGTCGAATCGGCGCCGATGCCGTTGGCGAACTGGTCGCGGGTGTCGAACAGCACCGTGCCGCCCTGCTGCATATAGGCGTCGATGCGGGCGATGGCGGCCTGGCTCGGCATCGGGGCGGCCGGATCGATCGGCCAGTAGATCAAAGGATAGAACGACAGCTCGTCCTTCGAAATGTCGACACCGGCTGGTGCGCCCGGTTCAAGGGCCGTCTTTTCGACCAGGAAGCGGGTCAGGCCCTCGAGCCCGGCACGGCTGATCGAATCGTCGCCCGGCACACCGGTCAGCACATAGGCGATGCGGGTCTTCGAAATCGCCTCGATGGCAATTTCGTCACCCGGCTTGGCGTCGTCGGCGCGGGCAAGGTCGGCATGACCGAACAAGCTACCCAGCGCAATCAGGACCGCGGCGGTGGTTGCCATGGCACCGGCGCGGCGCGGTCGGCGTGAGAACAGGCCGCCCATCCAGAATACCGCCAGCGTATCGAGCAGCATCAGCACCAGGGCGGCCGCGACCAGCGCGCCCTTCAAATTGCGCGATTCGTCAAAGGCATACTGGATCGAGGTGACGGGAACAGTGATTTGCGGGCGCGCCAGCGGGGCCAGCGTGCTGTCGGCTTCAAGCAGATTATGGGCAAACACACCCGTCTCGGAACCATAGAGGCCGGGCGGGTTTTCAAAAGTCACCGGCAGCGCGCCGGCGCCCGGTACAAGCGGCCGTGCATCCGGTGTCGGCGGCACCAGCGAGCCGTCGGCTGCAATCATGCGATAGGGCGCCAGCGACGCCGCGGCGGCTTCGGCATTGGCGATGGCCGCGCCCTGGTTGCGCGACAGCTGCACGATGCGGCGCAGCATCTCGACGAAGCTGCCGGAGATCGGCAGGTTCGACCAGGTTGCTTCAGGGGTGACGTGGAACAGCACCAGCGTGCCCTTGCCTTTCTTCAATCCGGTGACCAGCGGCGTGCCGTCGGCAAGGGCCGCCCAGGTGCGCTCGACGATATCGGGTGTCGGCTCGGCCAGCACCTGTCTGCTGACAGTGACCTCGGCCGGCGGCGCCAGATCGGCGAACGGGCCGGCCTTGGGGAATTCGGTGACAGGCTGCGGCGACGTCCATGACAGCGCGCCGCCGAGCGAACGCTCGCCGGTGCGCAGGCGGACCGGCAGCAAATCGTCGTCATCGCCCGCCGTGGCCAGCCGCGAACCGGCGAAACGCACCAGCGTGCCGCCATTGTCGACCCAATCGACAAGTCTCTGCCGGACCTGTCCGGGAATGGTGCCGATATCGGCCATGACAATCATCGCGGGCTTCTGGTCGAGGATCTGCGGGATGGCGTCGGCGAGGTCGGCGCTGGAGGGTTCGACCAGATCGGCGAAGGGCTGCAGCGCCCGCCTGATGTAGTAGAGTGGCGACAAAAGCGGCTGCGCCTGGTCGGCCTCGGCCTGCGACAGCAGCCCGACGCGGCGGCGCTTGGAGCTTTCGTCGAG
>NZ_RZPB01000412.1:0-5563 GCF_003998535.1 Mesorhizobium sp. M7A.F.Ca.AU.002.02.1.1
ACGTTGAACAAGCCGTCGGGTAGCCCCGCTTCGCTGTAGATCTCGGCCAGTGCCAGCGCCGACAGCGGCGTGTTTTCCGACGGCTTGAACACCATGGCATTGCCCATGGCGAGCGCCGGTGCCGATTTCCAGCCGGCGATCTGGATCGGGTAGTTCCATGCGCCGATGCCGACACAGACGCCGAGCGCTTCGCGCCTTGTGTAGGCGAAGGGTCCGCCGAGATCGACCGACTCGCCGTTGTAGGCGGCAACGGCACCGCCGAAATATTCAAGGCAGTCCGCAGCCGAGGGCGCATCCGCCACCAACGTTTCCTGGATCGCCTTGCCGGTGTCCAGCGTCTCGATGCGAGCGAGGTCGGCGTTGCGGGCGCGTAATATGTCGGCGGCGCGGCGCAGGATGCGCCCGCGCTCGACCGGCTTCAGCCGCGCCCAGGCGGGCTGCGCCGCCCGCGCGGCCTCGACGGCGAGTTCCAGCACGTTCGGCGTTGCCGAACGCAGCATGGCGATGGTCTCGCCGGTTGCCGGATAGATGACCGGCAGCGGGGCGCCGCCTTCGTCCTCGATGTAGCGTCCGTTGACATAGTGCGATGCCGTGGGCTGAGCGCGCATGGAAGTCTCCAGATTGTCTTTCGCGGCATGCGGATCGTGCAGTCACACGATCATGCTCTATCTGTCCGACGCCTGCCAGCGCGGATTGATCCATGGTTCCTGGTTGGACGGCGCCAGCGGCGTGCGGCCAAGGATGTGATCGGATGCCTTCTCGCCGGTCATGATCGACGGCGCATTGAGATTGCCGTTGGTGACGCGCGGGAAGATCGAGGAATCGGCGACCCGCAATCCTTCGACGCCGATGACCCGGCACTCCGGATCGACGACGCTCATCACGTCGTCGGCGCGGCCCATCTTGCAGGTGCCGCAAGGATGGTAGGCGCTCTCCGCGTGATCCCGGATGAAGATGTCGAGATCGTCGTCCGACTGCACGTGGCTGCCCGGCGATATCTCCTTGCCTCGATAGGGATCGAACGCCGACTGGCCGAAGATCTCGCGGGTCAGCCGGATGCAGTGGCGGAACTCCGCCCAGTCGTCTGGATGCGACATGTAGTTGAAGTGGATCATCGGTTTCGATTTCGGGTCCGGCGAGCGCAGCGTCACCGACCCCCGCGACTTCGAGCGCATCGGTCCGACATGCGCCTGGAAGCCGTGCGACTTGGCCGCCGCCTTGCCGTCATAGCGGACTGCCGCGGGGATGAAATGGTACTGGATGTCGGGGTAGTCGACGCCGGCACGCGATCGCACGAAGGCCGCCGCTTCGAAATGGTTGGTGGCGCCTAGCCCGTTCTTGAGGAACAGCCACTGCGCCCCGATGAGCGCTTTCGAGAACGGATTCAGCACCGAATTGAGCGTGATCGGCAGCAATGATTCCTGCTGGATGTAGAGCTCCATATGGTCCTGCAGGTTGCGGCCGACGCCGGGCCTGTCGGCCACCACCGGAATGCCGTTTTCGCGCAGATGCTCGGCCGGACCGATGCCGGACAGCATCAGGATCTTGGGCGAATTGATCGACGATGCGGCGACGATTACCTCACGTCGCGCCTTAACGACCTGAATCTGTTTGTGAGCTTCGATCTCGACGCCGATGGCGCGCTGATTCTCGATGATCACCCGCCGCGCAAAGCCCTTGACCAGACTGACGTTTTTGCGCTTCAGCGCCGGCTTCAGATAGGCTGATGCCGCCGACCATCGGCGGCCGCCGCTGATGGTCTGCTCCATCGGCCCAAAACCTTCCTGCTTGGAACCGTTATAGTCCTCCGTCAGTTCGAACCCGGCCTGGCGGCCAGCCTCGACGAAGGCGCCATAGAGCGGATTTTTACGCGAGCCGCGCTGCACATGCAGCGGCCCGCCGTGCCCGCGCCAGCCATCCTCGCCGCCATCCGAATCCTCCATGCGCTTGAAATAGGGGAGCACGTCGGCGAAGCCCCAGCCGGCCGCACCCTCTTCGGCCCAATGGTCGAAGTCGCGGGCGTGGCCGCGCACATAGACCATGCCGTTGATCGAGGACGAGCCGCCGATAACCTTGCCGCGCGGTGTCGCCAGCACACGGCCGCCGAGATGCGGCTCCGGCTCGCTGGCAAAGCCCCAGTCGTAGAGGCTCATGTTGAGCGGGATCGACAGCGCCGACGGCATCTGGATCAGCGGCCCGATATCGCTGCCGCCGAATTCGATGACGATGACCGAATGCTTGCCGTCTTCCGACAGGCGATAGGCCATGGCCGAGCCGGCCGAGCCGGAGCCGATGATGACGAAATCCGCTTCAAGCATGGTTCATATGCGCCATGAAATCGGCGAGCGAGACATTGCCGCCGGTAGCCACAACAAGGACGGTCTTGTCCTTCACATCCACCTTGCCGCCGAGCAATGCCGCGATCGACGCCGCCCCCGACGGTTCGAGCACCAGCTTCATGCGCTCGAAGGCGATCCGCATCGCGCGCCGCACCGATTGGTCGTCGACGGTGATGCCGTGAACACCCGCCGTCTTGACCGCGGCAAACGGAGCATCGCCCGGCCGTCGCGACATCAAACCGTCGCAGATCGATTTCGGCCCGATCGGCATCGTCTCGATGCTGCCATGCGCCAGCGACGAGCCCATGCCATTGAAACCTTCCGGCTCGACGCCGATGATCTCTGTGGCGGGCGACAGATAATGGAAGGCGAGCGAAACGCCGCCGATCAACCCACCGCCACCGACCGAGCAGAACAAGAGGTCGGCGCTGGCACCTTTGGCTTCGAGTTGGTCAAGCGCTTCGAGGCCGGCGCCCGCCTGGCCGGCGACGATCTCCGGATCGTCGAATGGATGCAGCAGCGCCAGGCCCTCTGTCTCGGCGATCTCGCGCGCCTTGGCGGCGGCGACTTCCTCCCGCGCGCGCTCGCCATGGTCGGTCAGCACGACGCGGGCGCCATAGCCCGCCGTGGCATCACGCTTGGCGGCCGGTGCGTCGATCGGCATGACGATGGTGACGGGAACGCCAAGCGCCTGGCCGGCAGCCGCCAGCCCTTGCGCGAAATTGCCGGAGGAGTAGGCGACGACGCCCTTCTTCGCTTCGTCAACTGAAAGCTGCTTCAGGCGCCAATAGGCGCCGCGCACCTTGAATGAGCCGGCCCATTGCAGCGATTCCGGCTTGATGAAGACGCGGGCGGCGCCGGTCTCGCGGGCTAGTGCCGTCGATTCCAGCAGCGGCGTGATCTGCGTCGCCCTGGAGGTGACGGCATAGGCCTGCTTGAGATGGTCAAGGGAGGGGACGAGAAGGTCTGACATCATTCGCCTCGCGGATACCGTTTGCTCTCTTCGAGATTGTCGAGGTTCATGTGATTGCGCATGTAACGCTCGGACGCCTTTTGCAGGGGTTGGAAATCCCAGGGGTAATAGGCGCCGTTGCGCAGCGCCGGATAGACGACCCAGCGGCGCGCCTGGCTTTCGCGGACAGCGGCGTCGAAGCCGGCCATGTCCCAGCGTGTCTGGACCTTGTCCATGAATGCCGCCACCAGGCCCGCATTGGCCGCGTCGTCGGCCAGATTGTCCCGTTCGAGCGGATCGGCTTCGAGATCGAACAGTTGCGGCGGATCGAGCTCGCAATGGACGAATTTGTATCTGCCGTCGCGGATCGCCACCAAAGGCGCATTGGACCCTTCGGCGGCATACTCCATCAACACCGGCGCGGTGCGCTCGATGCCCTCGGTGAGCGGCAGCAGCGACTGGCCGTCGGTCCACGGCGCGATCGCAGCGATGTCGATGCCGGCGAGATCGCAAAGCGTCGGCGCCACGTCGAGATTGGAGACCGGCGTCTCGATCAGCCCGGCGCGAACGCCCTTGCCGGCAATCATCAGCGGCACCCGCGCCGAACCCTCGAAGAAGCTCATCTTGAACCACAGGCCGCGCTCGCCGAGCATGTCGCCGTGATCCGAGCAGAACAGGATGATTGTGTCGTCCGCCATGCGTGTACGCTCGAGAACGTCCAGGATCTCGCCCAGCTTGTCGTCGACATAGGAGATGTTGGCGAAATAGCCCTGCCGCGAACGACGCACCTGCTCCGGTGTGATCTCGAAAGAGGGATAGTCGCTGGCGTGGTACAGCCGCCGGGAATGCGTATCCTGCTGGTCATACGCGATGAACCCGGTTTCCGGGTCCAGCGCCCGGCAATGCTCATAGAGATCCCAATACTGCTTGCGCGCGACATAGGGATCGTGCGGATGCGACAGCGAGACAGTGAGGCACCAAGGCCGATGGTTCGCATCGTCCTGTTCGCGCGAAAGCTGATAGAGCTTCTGCGTGGCCAGGAACACGACCTCGTCGTCATACTCCATCTGGTTGGTGATCTCGGCGACGCCTGCACCGGTCACCGAGCCCAGATTGTGATACCACCAGTCGATACGCTCGCCGGGCTTGCGGTAATCCGGCGTCCAGCCGAAATCGGCTGGATAAATGTCGGTCGTCAGCCGCTCCTCGAAACCATGCAACTGGTCCGGCCCAACGAAATGCATCTTGCCCGACAGGCAGGTGTAGTAGCCGGCGGCGCGCAAATGATGGGCAAAGGTCGGGATCGATGAGGCGAATTCGGCGGCATTGTCATAGACGCCGGTGCGCGACGGCAATTGCCCGCTCATGAACGAGGCACGGCCCGGCGCGCAGAGCGGCGAGGCCGTGTAGTTGTTGGCAAAGCGCGCCGAACGCGCGGCCAACGCTTTCAGATGCGGTGTATGCAGAAACTCCGCCGGTCCGTCCGGAAACAGGGTTCCGTTGAGCTGGTCGACCATGACGATCAGGAAATTGGTTCGCTTCATTGTCACTGTTTGCGCCGCTCGCCAAGTTTGGTTTCGAGATAGTCCTCGACCAGCGCGATCGCGGTCGCGGCATCGGGCACGCCGTCTTTCAGCGCCCGCCTGATGTAGAGCCCGTCGATCATCGCCGCGGTCGCTTCGGCGGCGCGGTCGGCTTCGGCTCTGGGCAAGATCCCGGTCAGCCCGCTCATCAGGTTCGAGTGCAGCCGCCGCGCGTAGACCTTGAGCAGCCGGCGCAAGGCCGATGATTTCTGCGCCTCGACATAGAAGGCGAGCCAGGCGGCGATGGTTTCCGGCTGGAACTGGATGTCGGAGAAATTGACAGCGACCACCGCCGAGACCCTTTCGCGCGCGCTATTGGCCGAGCCAAGGGCGCGCAACGTATCGGCTGTAAGCTCCGCCAGTATGTGCCGCATCGTCGCCAAGAGCAGCTCGTCCTTGGCACCAAAATAATGATGGGCAAGGGCGGACGACACGCCGGCGCGTCCGGCGATCTCGGACATGGTCACGTCGAGCGAACCGCGCTCGCCGATCGCCGAGATCGTCGCGTCGATCAGCGCCTTGCGGCGCAGCGGTTCCATTCCGATTTTCGGCATCTCGCCATGATCCTTTGAGAGAACAGGATTATTTTTTATTGACGCGTCAATCAACAAAAAAATCGGCCGCGATCTCGGCTGTACCAAGCGATTGTACGCCTCCAGCCCTTCACGAAACCGGCACGATTGTTTATC
>NZ_RZPB01000413.1:0-5562 GCF_003998535.1 Mesorhizobium sp. M7A.F.Ca.AU.002.02.1.1
GGTCTTTGCGGCACCTTCGTCCTGGCGACACTGCTGCCCAGCCTCGGCATGACCGTTCGCCGCATCCATGACATCGGCCTCTCGGGCTGGCTTTATCTGGTGGTGCTGATCCCGACCATCGGCAGCCTGATCATCCTGGTCTTCGCGCTGATCCCGACGCAGGCCCGCGAAAACCAGTGGGGACCGGTGCCGGCGGGCGTCAGGGTCTAGGGATGATCGCCTTCAGCGCCTCGCCCGAAAGCCTGAGAAAGACCTTCTGGCCGTGGCGTTCTGCGCCAAGCCGGTCGTAGAAGCGCTGCGCGCCTTCGTTCCAGTCCTCGCTGGTCAGGTCGATGCGGCCGATGCCTTCGCGCAGGCAATGATCGGCGAGAAAGCCGATCAGCGCCCGGCCGACACCAGCGTTGCGGGCTTTGTCGCGCACGAACAGGTCCTTGAGGAACAGCAGCCGCTCGAGATCGATACCGGGATGCGCGATCGCCACCGACGCCAGGCCGCTGACCTCGCCCTCGATGAAGGCGAGCGCGAAATGCGGATAGGCCGGGCTTTCCTCGCCAAGCCATTTTCGTGCCGCAGACAGGGCCCGGTCGGCATCGAGAGGCCGTTGCCGATAATGTTCCGCCATCTCGCAAAACATGGCCGCGAGCGTCGTCGCGTCCTCGATCGTCGCCCAGCGGACGTCGACCGTCACGGTATCAGCCCAGGAATTTGGCGATGATCGCGTCGCCCATCTCAACCGTACCGACCTCGGTCATGCCATCGGACATGATGTCTTTCGTCCGCAGGCCCGCGTCGAGCACGGCGGCGATCGCGCCTTCGACGCGGTCGGCTTCATCGACCATGCCGAAGGAATAGCGCAGGCACATGGCGAAGGAGGCGATCATGGCGATCGGGTTGGCAATGCCCTTGCCGGCAATGTCGGGCGCCGAACCGTGCACCGGCTCGTACAGCGCCTTGCGCTTCTTGGTCTTGGCGTCAGGCGCGCCGAGCGAGGCCGACGGCAGCATGCCGATCGAGCCGGTCAGCATGGCGGCGATGTCGGACAGCATGTCGCCGAACAGATTGTCGGTGACGATGACGTCGAACTGTTTTGGCCAGCGCACCAGCTGCATGCCGCCGGCATCGGCCAGCATGTGGTCGAGCTTGACGTCGGCATAACGCGCCTTGTGGGTCTGGGTGACGACCTCGTTCCACAGCACACCCGACTTCATCACATTGCGCTTTTCCATCGAAGTGACATGGTTCTTGCGGGTCCGCGCCAGCTCGAAGGCGACGCCCGAAATGCGCTCGATCTCGAACGTGTCGTAGACCTGCGTGTCGATGCCGCGCTTCTGGCCGTTGCCGAGGTCGATGATCTGCTTGGGCTCGCCGAAATAGACGCCGCCGGTCAGCTCGCGCACGATCAATATGTCGAGACCTTCGACCACCTCCTGCTTGAGCGAAGAGGACGCTGCCAGTGCCGGATAGCAGATGGCCGGGCGCAGATTGGCGAACAGCTCCATGTCCTTGCGCAGCCGCAGCAGGCCGGCTTCTGGGCGCACTTCATAAGGCACCGCATCCCATTTCGGACCGCCGACGGCGCCGAACAGCACCGCGTCGGCCGCCATCGCCTTTTCCATGTCGGCATCGGAGATCGCCGCGCCATGCGCGTCATAGGCACAGCCGCCGACCAGCCCCTCATCGGTGGCAAAACCGCTGCCGAGCCTGTCGTTCATGACCGCGATCAGTTTCTTGACCTCGGCCATGGCCTCAGGACCGATGCCGTCACCGGGGAGCAGGAAAAGATGCTTCGTTGCCATGGAGAAACCGTCCTGGAAAGATTTGAACCGCGGCCTTGCTAAACGCCAAGCGAGTTGCATGCAAGCAGGAACGCAGCGATCACGGATAACCCGATTCGTTGGTGATCCGTAGCGCCCCCCTCTGCCCTGCCGGGCATCTCCCCCTCAAGGGGGAGATTGGCAGCATTATCGTTTCGCCTCTTCTTTCTGACGTGGAGATTGGCGAACGCCGAGGCGACATCCAATCTCCCCCCTTGAGGGGGAGATGGCCGGCAGGCCAGAGGGGGGCGCTGTCCCGCCGGCATACGTCATCACTGATGCGAGAGAATGTTGACCAGCCGACCGAACGGATCGCGGACGTAGAAGCGCCGCACGCCCCACGGTTCGTCGGCCGGTCCGTATTCGATGGCAAAGCCCGCCGCCTTCATGGCATCGAGCGCCGCATCCACGTCGTCGACCTCGATGGAGAGGTCGGGCACCGGCGTGCCGGAACCGCCTTGCGCCATGAAGCTGACCTGGACATCCATCTTTGCTTGCGAGCCGTAGGTTGCGATCCAGCCGAGATCCATCAGCACGTCGAGGCCGAGCACATCGTGGTAGAAACGCTTCGCCGCCGCGACATCCGCTGTCTCGATATTGGCAACAATGCGCTGGACTTTCATCGTCGGTCGCCCTTCAGGCCGTGCGCCGCAGCGCCGTCACCTCGATCTCGATCTTCATTTCCGGTTTGTTGAGTTGGCAGACGATCATCGTCGCTGTCGGCCTGATGTCACCGAACGTCTCGCCGAGGATCGGGAAGACTACATCCACGAAGGCCTGGTCGGTGATGTAGTAATGCGCCCGCACCACGTCAGCCATCTCGAAGCCGCCGTCCTTCAGCGCCTTGCCGATCGTCGCCAGGCAATTGCGCGTCTGCGCCTCCACCGTCTCCGGCATCGTCATCGTCGCATAGTCGTAGCCGGTGGTGCCGGACACAAAACACCAGTCGCCCTGCACCACGGCGCGCGAATAGCCGGCGGTCTTTTCGAACGGCGAACCGGTGGAGATGAGTTTGCGCATATGAGGGGCCTTGCTTGGGTTGTCGGCCAGCATTAGCAGGCGGAACGGCGCGGGTCGTGGGCCAAGCCAGGCAAACTGTTATCCCGGAAGCGAAGCGCGAACCTCCGAGATTGGTTGAAGCATCCCTTCCGTCGTCATCCTATGGCGGAGCAAGGAGCGTAGCGACGCGGCGCAGACCATAGGATGACGAAAGCGAGGGGGTGCTGCGCAACGCTAAAGCTTTAATTTGCCGCCCCCAGCGCCTTGTCCAACGCCGCCTTCACATCCGCCGGCCATGTCGCCACATCAGGCCAGGCGTTCGGCTGGCCATTGTCGCCGCGGCGCGCAAAATAGAGCCTGTGCTGGGCCGGGTCGACCGCCATGAAGCCGTCATTGCCGCCGCAATCATGCGGCACGCAGCCGCTGGCGTAGAAGGCGCCCGAAGCGGTCTTTTCGGTGCCGCCGCCGACCAGCAGGCTGGTCGCCATGTCGGCCATGTCCTTGCCGAGCAGCTTTTCCGCTTCCTTGTAGACGGCCTCATTGTGGAAGGCGTCGATGATGTTCTGGTACTTTTCCGGATCGATGTCCTTCCAGTCCGTGCCGGGTTCCGGCATGTAGGTCAGATTGCCCGAAATCGTCAGCCCGTCGGTCGGCGACCATTGCAAAGCCGGTTTCTCATCCCCCGGCAACAGGTAGGGCACGAAATAGATGGCGTTGTCGGACACCGCCGAGGGCGGGGCGCCGCACTGGTCCTGCTCGACAGTGGTGCTCTGGATCGTGCCGCCTTCCGGCTTCCAGACGATCACCGTCGCCGGCCCGCATTGGTTGCCGCCGTCGCCGACATCGAACAGCGCCACCTTGACGCCGCCGACCTCGACTATTTTGTCGAAGAAGACATCGTAATTGCTGGCCAGCTGCTTGCCGTCATAGGCAAGCACCTTCTCGCCATACTGTTCCTTCTGGGTGATGGTCAGCGTGCCGCCTTCGAATGGCACCGGGGCCTGCTTGTCGTCATCGGAAGCATCGGCGGCGTTCGTCCCCTGATCGGCGGACGGCTGCTCCGTCGCCGGGGCCGGCTGTGTGGCGGGCGTCTGGGTCTGCGCAGACGCGCTGGCGATTTGCCCCAGCAACAAGGCCAGCCCGCAAAGGCCGGCAAGAAGCGAACGTGTCATGACTGTCCCTCCACTCAGTCGCCGCGAACCGGCCCGAAAGGCCAGATCCACCCGTCCGGAGCGCGCCGCTCAGGCCCAGGGGCGCTGTTCGGCGTTGCGCTTCTCGAACGAAGCGATGGCGCCGGCTTTCTCCATGGTCAGGCCGATATCGTCGAGCCCGTTGAGCAGGCAGTGCCGCTTGAAGTCGTCGAGGTCGAATTTGACCACGCCGCCATCCGGCCCACGGATTTCCTTGGCTTCGAGGTCTACCGACACCGTGGCATTGGAGCCGCGCGAGGCGTCGTCCATCAGCTTCTCGAGATCCTCGGGGCTGACGGTGATCGGCAGGATGCCGTTCTTGAAGCAGTTGTTGTAGAAAATGTCGGCGAACGAGGTCGAGATGACGCAGCGAATACCGAAGTCGAGCAGCGCCCACGGCGCATGCTCTCGGCTGGAGCCGCAGCCGAAATTGTCGCCGGCGACCAGGATCTGCGCCTTGCGGTAGGCCGGCTTGTTGAGCACGAAATCCGGGTTTTCCGAACCGTCGTCCTTGTAGCGCATTTCGGCGAACAGGCCGGTGCCGAGCCCGGTGCGCTTGATCGTCTTGAGATAATCCTTCGGGATGATCATGTCGGTGTCGACATTGACGATCGGCATCGGAGCGGCGACGCCGGTGAGCTTGGTGAATTTTTCCATGGTTTTTGCCCGTGTTTTCGTTGCGGGGGAATTTGCTGAGGCCCGGTTTACACAAAGCCGGCGGCAAATAAAAGGCAACTGTTCGTGCATGGTGGCACAAGCCAGCCCGATGGTGCAATCTGGCGGCCATGGCAGAAAACGCACACGTCCTCTACGAAAGAGAACCCGCGCTCGACATCGCCGAATTCCGTCGCGTGCTGGTCGAATCCGGCCTCGGCGAGACACGGCCGATCGATGATGAAGCGCGGCTGCGGGCGATGCTGTCGGGCGCCAATCTGGTGCTGACCGCGCGCCTTGATATTCAGGGCAAGCCGCTGATCGGCGTCATCAGGGCGATCACCGACTTCTCCTGGGTCTGCTACATCTCCGAACTCGCCGTTTCCCGATCGGCACAGGGGCTCGGCATCGGCAAGGGCCTGATGGACGAGGCGCGCCGGCAGCTTGGACCATCGGTCGCCATCAGCCTGATCTCCATGCCCGATGCCGTCGGCTTCTACGAACGTATCGGCATGAAGCGCATGGCCGACGCCTTCTGGTTCGACCGCAAGGGCTGAGGCTCGCTCGAAATACTCTTCCGCAACCGTGGCGATCCTTCGCGCCAGCGTCAAAAAGGACCTTCCCTTCGCCCGCTCAAATCACATTCAATTCCCGGAACGCCCTTCCCTCCGCCACCCGCTCATACCCGAACGCCGAGCAATCCACCGTGCGATAACCGCCATGCACGATCAGCTCGGCCAGCGCTTTGCCCACTGCTGGCGCCTGCTGCAGGCCGTGGCCGGAAAAGCCGTTGGCGAATAGGAAATTGCCGACGTCGGGATGCGGACCGATCACCGCGTTCTGGTCGAGCGTGTTGTAGTCGTAGTGGCCGGCCCAGGCACGGGTCGGCTTGATCGCCTCGAAGG
>NZ_RZPB01000414.1:0-5550 GCF_003998535.1 Mesorhizobium sp. M7A.F.Ca.AU.002.02.1.1
ATCCGTGCGGCGCGCGCCAACATCCGCCAGCACATGAAATACACCAACTGGCTGGCCGGCACCCGCCATTGGCTGGCCGGCTCGAGGGTCACCTATGCCGATCTCGCGGCCGCGGCGACGCTGTCGGTGCTCGATTATCTCGGCGAGATAGACTGGCGCGAGCACAGCGCTGCTCGCGAATGGTACACGCGGGTCAAGTCGCGGCCTTCCTTCCGGCCGCTTTTGACCGACCGGGTGCGCGGCCTGTCACCGGTGTCGCATTATGCGGACCTCGACTTCTGACGCCGCAAAACTGCGCGCGCTGATCGACGCTGAGGCGCAGCGCGCCGGCTTCGATGCCGTCGCCGTCACCTCCCCCGATGCGATCCCGCTGGCGCCGGCGCGCCTGGCCGAATTCGTCGCCGATGGCTTTCACGGCTCAATGGACTGGATCGCCGAGACGCTGCAACGCCGCAGTGAACCAACGGCCCTCTGGCCGCAGGTACGCTCGATCGTCGTGCTGGCGATGAACTACGGCCCCGACCATGATCTTCGCGAAGTGCTGGCCAAGCGCGACCGCGGCGCGATCTCGGTCTATGCGCAAAACCGCGACTATCACGATGTGATGAAAGGCCGGCTGAAGGAGATCGCCGGCAAGCTCGTTGCCCGCGCCGGCGGTGACGTGAAGGTGTTCGTCGACACCGCACCTGTCATGGAAAAGCCGCTGGCCGAAGCCGCCGGGCTTGGCTGGCAAGGCAAACACACCAATCTGGTCAGCCGCGAGCACGGCTCCTGGCTGTTCCTCGGCACCATCTTCACCACCGCTGAACTGGTGCCCGACCGCGCCGAAATCGACCATTGCGGCTCCTGCCGCGCCTGCCTCGACGCATGCCCGACCGATGCTTTTCCGGCGCCCTACCGGCTCGATGCGCGGCGCTGCATTTCCTATCTCACCATCGAGAACAAGGGGCCGATTCCGCACGAATTCCGCGAAAAGATCGGCAACCGCATCTATGGCTGCGATGACTGTTTAGCCGCCTGCCCGTGGAACAAATTCGCCCGGGCGGCTTCGGAAGCAAAACTCGCCGCGCGCGATGATCTGCGCGAACCACCGCTCGCCGACCTTTTGGGTCTCGATGACGCGGCCTTCCGCGCTTTCTTCTCCGGTTCGCCGATAAAACGCATCGGCCGCGATCGGTTCATCCGCAACGTGCTGATCGCCGCCGGCAATTCCGGCGATGCCTCTCTTGCCGACACTGTGCGCGCCTTGCTGGACGATGCCTCGCAGCTGGTGCGGGGCGCGGCAATTTGGGCGCTGGCGCGGCTGGTGCCCGATGCCGAATATTCAGAAAGGGCAGCCCTCGGCCTGAAAACCGAGAGCGACGAAGCCGTGCGCGACGAATGGCGTCTGGCGCGGCCAACCAGGGCGAATGCATGAGCGAAAAGCAGATATTCATCTTCGGCGCCGGCTATTCCGGCAGGGCTTTTGCTCGGGCCAACAAAGGCGCCGCGACGATCTTCGGCACGACACGCTCGCCGGAAAAATTCGAGACGCTACGGCAGGCCGGCATCGCCCCGCTGCTGTTCGACGGTGCGCTGACCGAGGAAATCGGCGATGCACTGGAAAAGACAACGCATCTGCTGATTTCGGTCGCCCCGGAGGAGGCTGGCGATCCCGTGCTGGGTGCCGCCCGAGAGGCAATCGCTCAAATGCCGGCGCTGGAATGGATCGGCTATCTCTCTACGGTCGGGGTTTACGGCAATTATGACGGCGCCTGGGTCGATGAAACGGCTGAATGCCGGCCGGTGTCGAAGCGTTCGATGATGCGGGTGGCGGCAGAGCAGGACTGGCTGGAGCTGGGCCGCGAGATTCGCCGGCCGGTGGCGATCCTGCGACTCTCCGGCATTTACGGGCCGGGCCGCAATGCCCTGCTCAATCTGGAAAACGGCAGCGCAAGGCGGCTGGTCAAGCCCGACCAAGTGTTCAACCGCATTCATTGCGACGACATTGCAGGCTCCCTGTGGCAGCTCATCCAAGGCAATAAAGGCGGCATCTTCAACGTCACCGACGATCTGCCGGCGCCGCCGCAGGACGTCGTCGCCTATGCCGCATCATTGATGGGCATCGAACCGCCGCCCGAGATTCCTTTCGACGCCGCCCAACTTTCGCCCATGGCGCGGTCCTTCTATGGCGAGAACAAGCGCGTCGGCAACGCGGCGATCAAGGCGGCGGGCTATTCCCTGCGCTTTCCGGACTACCGCGCCGCCTTCGACCATATGTGGGCGAGCGGCGACTGGCGCGACGGCGAGGCGCGCAGCCCGATGAAGCGCTAAAAGCAATTCCAGGAAAAGTGTGACACGGTTCTCCGTCCGGGATTGCGTCAAAACAGAGATAGAGCGGTTCACCGTTTCGGTGAACCGCTCTATCGATCGAAGCGTTCCGCGTTGCATGCTATGATTCGGCCTGGTGGGGATCCGGTTTCATGAAAACACCGATACAGCCATCTCTCGGCAAAAAATTCAGGCTGGCGGCCGCTCTCGGCCTGTTCGTCCTTGCCGGTCTAGCCGTACGGCCGGCCGCGGCCGAGGAACGGGCAAAAGACCTGTTCGGCGCCAAGAAACTGCCAGCCGCGAGCGCGGCGCAATCGATCGGCTTCTATTCCAAGGGCTGTTTTGCCGGCGGCGTCGCCATTCCCATGGACGGTCCGACCTGGGAGGTGATGCGGCCGTCCCGCAACCGTCGCTGGGGCCATCCGGCTATGATCGCGGTGATCGAGAAATTGTCGCGCGACGCGGCAGCCGATGGTTGGCCGGGCCTGCTGATCGGCGACATTTCGCAGCCGCGCGGCGGCCCGATGCTGACCGGGCATGCCTCGCACCAGATCGGGCTCGACGCCGACATCTGGCTGACGCCGATGCCCAGCCGCCCGCTGTCGATGGCGCAGCGCGAATCGATGAGCGCCACCTTGATGGTCGATGAGAAGACCCATCTGGTGAAGGACGCGCTGTGGACGCCGGCGCACACAAGGCTTCTGAAGCGGGCGGCGAGCTACAGCCAGGTCGAGCGCATCCTGGTCAATCCGGGCATCAAGAAGAAACTCTGCGACACCGTCAGGGGCGACCGCGGCTGGCTGCGCAAGATCCGGCCGTTTTGGGGCCACGACTATCATTTTCACATGCGCATCGGCTGTCAGCCGGGATCCCCCGGCTGCAAGGCGCAGGAAGCGACGCCGGACGATGACGGTTGCGGCAAGCCATTGGCCTGGTGGTTCACGCAGGAGCCGTGGCGGCCCAACAAGAACCCGGATGCCCCCAAGGCACGCGACCTGATGACGATGGCGAACCTGCCGAGCGAATGCCGCGCCGTGCTCGACGCGCCGGGGCCGGCCTCGGCCGAGGCGGCGACCTATCATGGCGGCGGCGTGCCGGTCGCGGCTGCCGCACCCGAACCCGAAGCGCCGTCATTGTCCGCCACGCCGGCCGCCGCCGGCTTGCCAAGTACGGTGAACGCCTTCACGGCGACCCCCGAGACCGGCGTGCCGCTGCCGCGACCGCGGCCGCCAGGAAACTGACGGTCACGGCCCAATCGGTTCGGGGCCTTATTTTTGCGAAACCGTGTCGGTTTGGCCGCACAGCCGGCCTCAGCGCGCCGCCGGGGTCGAAAACCGTTTCCCTTTTCAAACCCATGCGCTAGTCAACGGAAGAACGGCTAGATGCCGTCGGTGGCGCCGGAGACGGACGAGAGCATGCCAGGCACAGGCGACGACGATACTTTGTTGCGGTTTCCGATCCTTATCGGCGACATCGGCGGCACCAATGCGCGCTTTTCGATCGTGCTCGACGCCAATTCCGAGGCAGGCGAGCCGACCATCGTCCAGACGGCGAACTACAACACCATCGACGAGGCGATCCAGGCGGCCGTGCTCGATCGCTCGTCGGTGCGTCCCAATTCGGCGGTGCTGGCGGTGGCCGGTCCGGTCGACGGCGACGAGATCGAACTGACCAACTGCCCCTGGATCGTCAAGCCGAGAAAAATGTTCGCCAGCCTCGGCCTGAGCGACATCGTCGTGCTCAACGATTTCGAGGCGCAGGCGCTGGCCGTCGTCGCGCTCGGCGAGGAGCACATGGAAAAGATCGGCGGCGGCACGCCGGAGCCCAATGCCGGCCGCGTCGTGCTCGGCCCCGGAACCGGGCTCGGCGTCGCCGGGCTGGTCCATGCGCTGCACCACTGGATACCGGTGCCCGGCGAGGGCGGCCATATGGACATCGGTCCGCGCTCGGCCCGCGATTTCGAGGTTTTTCCGCATATCGAGAAGCTGGAGGGCCGCATTTCGGGCGAGCAGATCCTGTGCGGACGCGGTCTGGTCAATGTCTATCGGGCGGTTGCCAAGGCGGACGGCAAGCCGTCGCCCTTCACCACGCCGGCCGAGATCACTGCCGCGGCACTTGCGAAAACCGATCCGGTTGCCGAGGAAGCGCTGGAGACCTTCGTCACCTGCCTTGGGCGCACGGCAGGCGACCTTGCTCTGGTGTTCATGAGCCGCGGCGGCGTGTTTCTCACCGGTGGCATCGCGCAGAAGATCGTGCCGGCGCTGAAAGCCGGCAATTTCCGTGCCGCTTTCGAGGACAAGGCGCCGCACAGCGCGATGATGCGCACCATGCCGGTGTATGTCATTACCCATCCGCTGGCCGCACTTCTGGGCCTTGCCGCCTATGCCAGGAACCCCTCGCTGTTCGGTGTCCAGACTTCGGGCCGGCGCTGGCGCGACGAAGTTAGTCACCCCGAGGCATAGGCAAGCTGGCTGCTTGGCGTTAAGAGGGGTGCCAAATTGCCCGGCCGCGGGAAGCGGAAATCTACGAAGCGCTCCAATTTGACATTTCAGCCCCCCAATTTGTCGAAACCCCGTGCGGGAGAGATCGTGGCGGTCATCCGCCGTATCCTCCAGGAAAATGGCCGCGACTATCGGGGGGCGTATGTTTTCACCATCCTCTGCCTGCTGACCGTGTCGGCGACGACGGCGCTTGCCGCCTGGATCATGAGTCCGGTCGTCAATCAGATCTTCTACGAACGGCGCGGCGACCTGATCCCATGGATCTGCGCCGCACTGCTCGGTGCCTTCATCCTGCGCGGCCTTGCCGGCTACGGCCAGGCGGTGACGATGGCCAGGATCGGCAACAATCTGGTGGCGCGCTATCAGCAGCGCATCTTCAACCATCTGATGAAGCTTGGCGTCTCCTTCTTCAACGACACAAGGTCCGGGCGGCTGGCCGCGCAGGTCAACGAGAACGTCAACGGCATTCGCGACCTGTTGTCGATGACGGTGACCTCGACCGCGCGTGATGCCGTCTCGCTGGTCGGCCTGGTCGGCGTGATGATCTACCAGGATCCGATACTCTCCTTGAGTTCGCTGCTGATCGGGCCGCCGCTGATCTGGACCGTCACCTATCTGATGCGCCGGGTGCGCCGCATCACGCGCGAATCGGTGCAGATCAACTCTCGGCTGATCGGCGCCATGCAGGAAGCCACGCAAGGCATCGCCATCGTCAAGGCCTTCACCATGGAGGACGAGC
>NZ_RZPB01000415.1:0-5547 GCF_003998535.1 Mesorhizobium sp. M7A.F.Ca.AU.002.02.1.1
GTGCAGGCAAGTCGGCGCTGCTGTCCGAGACGGCGCTGCGCTTTTCCGCCGCCTCCGACTGGCGCGAGAACTCCGCTACGATCGACGGCTATGGCCTTTTTCGCGAGACCGTCTCGGGTTACCCGGTTCACGACGAGCAAGGCCGCATCGAAGGCCAGCTCAATGTCGACCTCGACAATGGTTTGCGCGCCATCGCCAAGCTCGGCTACGAGGCCGTGCCGGAATCGGCATCATCGCCGGACGCCATTGCCGGCGTCAGCAAGCAGCCGCTGCGGCAGACCATCGATGGCAGCCTGGCCGTCGAAAAGCATCTCGGCAAGATGCAGTACACCTTG
Source organism: Mesorhizobium sp. M7A.F.Ca.AU.002.02.1.1 (assembly GCF_003998535.1). Taxonomy (NCBI): domain Bacteria; kingdom Pseudomonadati; phylum Pseudomonadota; class Alphaproteobacteria; order Hyphomicrobiales; family Phyllobacteriaceae; genus Mesorhizobium; species Mesorhizobium sp. M7A.F.Ca.AU.002.02.1.1. Next base: position 336 of record NZ_RZPB01000415.1, read on the forward strand.
ACCGGCGCGGTCTCGCACGACTTCTACGGCGACGCCAAGCTATCGGACGGCACCTCGCTGTCGCAGAAGGATCAGGACTCGACGCTCTACACGGCGACGTTGCGCACCGGCTACGAGATCTCCCCTGCCCTGACCCCCTTCACCGAAATCGAGGTCGGCCGCCGGACCTATGATCAACGCATCGACAATGAAGGCTTCGAGCGCTCGTCGACGCGACTCGGCGCCCGCGCCGGCCTTGCACTCGACATGGGTGAGAAGCTGTCGGGCGAATTCTCGGCCGGCTGGCTCAGGGAAGCGATCGACGACAAAAACCTCGATGCGATCTCGGGTGCCACCGTCAACGCCGACCTCAAATGGTCACCCGAGCGCGGCACCATAATCGGCCTGACCGGGCGGACCACCGTCGAGCCCACGACCACATCGGGCGAGAGCGGCGACATCCTCTATTCCGGTCGCCTGACAGGCGAACGCCAGATTCGCGCCAACCTCACCGCCAACGCGGCTCTGGGTCTCGACTGGCGTGATTACATCGGCATCGACGGCCATGACAGGGTGTTGAGCGCCGAGGCCGGCCTGACCTGGTGGCTGAACCGCTACGCCGGCCTGACCACAAGAGTGAGGAGCGAGAAACTGACCAGCAACCTGCCGGGCCGGGACTACACCGCCAACAGCATCTTCCTCGGCGTCAAGGTGCAGCGCTGAACGGCCGCACCAACGACATCCGGCCGCTCGCTAGGATGTTTAAAACGCAGCACCACGGCGCTCTGACGGCTTCAGCTCGTCGAGAAGCGTGCGGATGACGCCCGCCATGTTCTCGTTCATGTCGCTGCGCCACAGCGCGAAGGCGACATTGGCCTCGACAAAACCCTCCGGCGATCCGCAGTCGAACGTGCGGCCTCGATAGTGGTAGCCGTAGAAAGGCTGCTGCTTTTCCAGCTTCAGCATGGCGTCGGTGAGCTGGATCTCGTTGCCGGCGCCTTTTTCCTGACCTTCTAGGATCTTGAAGATCTCCGGCTGCAGGATGTAGCGGCCGTTGATGTAGAGGTTGGACGGCGCGGTGCCGGCCTTCGGCTTTTCCACCATCTCGGTGATACGGAAGCCGTGATGCGTGTCCTCGCCGCGGCCGACGATGCCGTATTTGTGGGTTTCGGCGGGATCGCATTCCTGCACCGCGATGATGTTGTTGCCGGTCTCCTCGTAGAGCTCGACCATTGCCTTCGTGCAGCTCTTCTCCGACTGCATGATCATGTCGGGCAACAAAAGCGCGAAGGGCTCGTCGCCGACGAGCTCGCGGGCGCACCAGACGGCGTGGCCAAGTCCCATCGGCACCTGCTGGCGTGTGAAACTGGTCTGCCCCGGCGCCGGCTGCAGCCGCTGCAGGCGGGCGAGCTGGTCGTCCTTGCCGCGCTGGGCCAGCGTGTCATAGAGTTCGAACTGGATGTCGAAATGGTCCTCGATGACGGCCTTGTTGCGACCGGTGACGAAGATGAAATGCTCGATGCCGGCCTCGCGCGCCTCATCCACCACATACTGGATCACCGGCCGGTCGACGACGGTCAGCATTTCCTTGGGGACAGCCTTGGTGGCCGGAAGAAACCGTGTGCCGAGGCCGGCGACCGGGAAGACTGCCTTGCGAACTCTCTTCATGCTTTCAATTATCCGTTTGAGGGCCAGCTCCGCAATCCCCGTTTCAAGACATTTTCACGCCGGAATTGGGGATTACTGGGAAACTGAGGGGAGCGTCCACCGGTAAAGCTTCGAAGCGTCTTTTCGTTCCCGGTGGCACCTATGGTAAACTAATTCCTAACCTGGTTCGGCGATGAATGGTCTTTCCTGAGACAGAGAAGGAGGAAAAGATGTCCGTTCGCAATGCCGCAAAAATTTTTACCAGCGTCATGGCGGCAGCCAGCCTATCGCTCGCTCTGCTGATGCCTGGCCCCGCTTTCGCCGATGCCGGTTTCCGGCAATGGGTCGCCGGCTTCCGCGCCACCGCCGTGCAGAGCGGCGTTTCCGGCGCCCTATACGACCAGGCCTTCAGGAACATCAGGGATATCGATCCCGTGGTGCTGGAAAAGGCGCGCACGCAGCCTGAATTCACGGCCCCTGCCTGGGACTATTTCGACAACCGCGTCCATGATCAGTCCGTCGCCGTCGGCCAGCAGATGGCCAGGAAATGGAAGCCGTGGCTGGATCGGATCGAGGCCAGGTTCGGCGTCGACCGTTACATCCTGCTGGCCATCTGGTCGATGGAATCGAATTATGGCGAGATCCTCAAGCGCGACGACATCATGCGCAACGTCGTGCGCTCGCTGGCGACCTTGGCCTACGCCGATCCGAAGCGGGCGAAATTCGCCCGCACACAGCTGATCGCCGCGCTGAAGATCCTGCAGACCGGCGACATCGACGAAAGCCATCTGAGCGGATCCTGGGCCGGCGCCATGGGCCACACCCAGTTCATCCCGACCAGCTATCTGCACTATGCCGTGGACATGGACGGCAATGGCAAGCGAGACATCTGGAATTCGATCCCCGATGCGCTGGCGACATCAGCCAATTTGTTGAAGAAGAATGGCTGGCAGGCCGGCAAGACCTGGGGCTATGAGGTCGCCTTGCCAGCCGGAAAACTTCCCGGCGGTTCCAAGACGCTGTCGCAGTGGCAGGCGCTCGGCGTCGCCAGGGCCAACGGCAAGCCGTTCAAGAACGGCTCCGACAAGGCGACGCTGAAGGTGCCGGACGGCCGCAGCGGGCCGGCCTTCCTGATGATCAAGAATTTCACGGTCATCAAGGCCTACAACAACGCCGACAAATATGCGCTGGCCGTCGGCCTTCTTGCCGACGAAATCGCCGGCTCGAGCGGTCTGGTGCAGGACTGGAAGCGGCCTTTCACCAAGCTTACTTTCGAGGAAAGACAGGAGCTGCAGAAGCGGCTTTCCCAGCATGGCCTTTACGACGGCAAGTTCGACGGCAAGATCGGCGACGGCTCGAAGACTGCCATCATGGCCTTCCAGGCCAAGGCCGGCTTGACCCAGGACGGCTATCCGAGCATGGAAGTGCTGAAGTGGCTCCGGCAGAAATAGAGCCGCCTGCGGTGCCGCGCGGCCTTCCAGGCGCGCAAAGGACACTGTAGCAATCTGGTTGGGCGGCATTTGCCGAGAAACCGATGCGGTTTTTCGGCAGGACTGCGCCAAGGGACGGAGGAAACGATTGGCTTCGGCTGCGCGCATCGCAGGGCTTGTTCGTCGCATGCCGGTGCTCGTCCTGGCCGTGGTCATGCTTGCCGTCGGCGTGGCTGGCGCCTTTCATGCGCCGGCCATGGCGCAGGAGCAGCAAAACCGCGGCTGGTCGTTGCGCGACCTTTTGTTTCCGCGCCGCAGCGAGCGCATTGAGCCGCCCTTGGATATCCAGAAGCCGAGGCCCAGGCCCAAGGCGAAAAAACCCCGCGCCCCGCGCCCGCCCGCGGAACCGGAAATCCCGGTGGTCGACAAGGCGCCGGACGCGCGCACCGTCCTGGTGGTCGGCGACTTCATGGCGGCCGGCCTCGCCGAAGGCCTCGACAGCGCTTTCGCAGAGAATGCCGGCGTCAGGATCGTCGTGCGCAGCAATGGCTCGTCCGGCTTCGTGCGCGATGATTTCTACACCTGGCCCGAACAGATCAAATCGCTGATCGAGACCGAAAAACCCGCCGCCGTGATCGTCATGCTGGGCTCCAACGACCGCCAGTCGATGAAGGTGGGCGACGTGCGCGAACAGCCACGTTCCGAGAACTGGACCAAGGAATATGAACGCAGGACCGACGCGCTGGGCAAAGCCATCGCCGCGGCCAAGGTCCCCTTCCTTTGGGTCGGCATGCCGGCGTTCCGGGTGCCGAAGATGACCTCGGATATGCTTGCCTTCAACGACATCTACCATCAGGCCGCAGAAAGCCATGGCGGCGAATTCGTCGATATCTGGGACGGCTTTGTCGACGAGAACGGCGCCTTCGTCACCAGCGGCCCCGACATCAACGGCCAGCCGGTGCGGCTGCGCGCCGATGACGGCATCAATATCTCGAAGGCGGGCAAGCGCAAGCTCGCCTTCTACACCGAAAAACCGCTGCTGAAGATCCTCGGCCTGACCGCGCCGGGAAGCATGATTACACCGTCCGCTCCGGCGGGCGCCCCTGTCGAGACGCCGGCGCCGGCCGCGCCCCCCATCGTCATCGACCGCACCGCGCCGATGCTGCTCAGCGATCCGGCACTCGACGGCGGCTCGGAGCTGCTTGGCGCGGCACCGCCGGCTAAGGCCAATCCGGACCTGCCCGGTGAAAAGCTTGTGGTCGAGGGCAAGGCACCGATTGCATCGCCCGGCCGCGCTGACGACTTCTCCTGGCCGCCGAAGGCCGCAGCCGCGACCGACACCACGACCGCGATCAATCGTTAGTCTCGCAGCGCGGCTCTGAGGCCGGGCTCAGCGCGGGAGAACGCTCGACCCCATCAACGCCTCGTCGATCGCGCGCGCAGCCTGGCGGCCCTCGCGGATCGCCCAGACGACCAGCGACTGGCCACGACGCACGTCGCCGGCCGCATAGAGCCTGTCGACGCTGGTCTTGTAGTCGCGGTCATTGGCCTCGACATTGCGCGAGCGGCGGCTGTCGGTGGCGATCTTCATCTCACCCTCCAATTCCCTCGCCACACCGGCCGCGGCCGGCCCGGCAAAGCCGATGGCGATGAAAGCGAGATCGGCACGAATGACGAATTCGGTACCGGCGATCGGCTTGCGCTTGTCGTCGACCTCGCAGCACTTGACGCCGGTCAGCTGGCCTTCCTCGCCGATGAATTCGAGCGTCGCCACCTGGAATTCGCGCTCGGCGCCTTCGGCCTGCGAGGACGAGGTGCGCATCTTCGTCGCCCAGTAGGGCCAGACCGAAAGCTTGTCTTCCTTCTCCGGCGGCTGTGGGCGGATGTCGAGCTGTGTGACGCGCACCGCGCCCTGGCGGAAGGCCGTGCCGACGCAGTCGGACGCGGTATCGCCGCCGCCGACGACGACGACATGCTGGCCGCCGGCGATGATGGGATGCGAGGGCCACGCCACCGACTGGATCGGTTCGCCGCCGACCCGCCTGTTCTGCTGCACCAGATAGGGCATCGCGTCATGCACGCCGCCGAGATCGTCGCCGGGAATACCGGCCGCGCGCGGCGTTTCGGAACCGCCGCAATAGAGCACGGCATCATGT
>NZ_RZPB01000416.1:0-5546 GCF_003998535.1 Mesorhizobium sp. M7A.F.Ca.AU.002.02.1.1
ATCCTGCACCGGCGCGAGGCTGGCGCGCCGAAGATCAAGGACCCGACACCGGATACCAAGGTGCGCCTGCGCGGCCTGGCCAACCTTCCGCTGCTGGCGGGGGTGATCGGCGCCATCCTGCTATCGGCGGCTTGGAAGCCGGGCGTCAGCTTCTCCGTGTTCGGCGTCAGCCTGGAACTGCAGAACCTGGTGCGCGACGCCATGATCCTGGCGCTCGCCCTCGTTTCACTTGTCATTTCGCGCAAGGAATACCGCGAGGCCAATGGCTTCAACTGGGGTCCGATAGCAGAGGTGGCCAAATTGTTTGCCGGCATCTTCATCTGCATCGTGCCGGTCATCGCCATCCTCAGGGCAGGCCATGAGGGTGCGCTGGCGCCGCTGGTGTCGCTTGTGAGTTCTTCCTCCGGCCAGCCCAACGATCTCGCCTATTTCTGGCTGACCGGGGCGCTGTCATCCTTCCTCGACAATGCGCCGACTTATCTGGTGTTCTTCGAGCTTGCCGGCGGTGACCCCCGGCACCTGATGACGGAGTTCGCTTCGACGCTTGCCGCGATCTCGGCCGGCGCGGTGTTCATGGGCGCCAACACCTATATCGGCAATGCGCCGAATTTCATGGTCTACGCCATCGCCCGACATCGCGGCGTGAAGATGCCGGGCTTTTTTGGCTATATGGCATGGTCGGGCCTGGTGCTGATCCCGACATTTTTGGTAGCGGGTTTTCTGTTCTTCGGCTGATCAACCCACGCCGACATAACGGCGCACCGCCGACGGGTCGGCGCGCAATTCCTCGACATCGACCGTCTCGCGGTTGCGGCCGTTTTCGACGAAAGCAACGCGGTCGGCGACAGAAAGCACTGCATCGACCCGTTGTTCGACCAGGATGGTCGACACGCCCATGTCACGCAGCGTCGACACCGTCTCGCGGATCTTGGCGATCATCGACGGCATCAGTCCTTCGGTCGGCTCGTCGAGCAATAGCACCTGCGGTTCGAGGCAGAGTGCACGCGCCATCGCCAGCATCTGCTGTTCGCCGCCGGACAGTGTGCCGGAACGCTGCCGCAGCCGCTGGCGCAGCAATGGAAAGAGGTCGAGCACGTTTTCACGCGTCGCCTTGCCTTTGCCGCGCGCCATCAGGCCGATCTCGATGTTTTCCGCCACCGTCATTTCGGCGAACAGTCGCCTTCCCTGCGGCACATAGGCGACGCCGGCCTTCGGCACCTCATGCGCCGGCAGGCCGGTCAACTCCTTGCCATCGAGCCTGATCGAGCCGGCGCTCGAGGGGACCAGCCCCATGATGGCCTTGAGTGTCGTCGTCTTGCCGGCGCCATTGCGGCCGAACAGGCACAGCACCTCGCCTTTGTTCAGCACCAGGTCGAGGCCATAGAGCACCTGGACCTCGCCATAGAAGCAGTCGAGCCGCGAAATGGTGAGTGCTTGAGGCGTGGCCTCGGCCTGGTTTGCCTCGGTCATGGGGCAGTCCCCAGATAGGCTTCCTGCACCGCCGCGTTTTCGCGGATCGCTTCGGGCGTGCCTTCGGCGAGGATCTTGCCGGCATTGAAGACAGTGATGCGGTCGGCCAGCTGCATGACGACAGGCATGTTGTGCTCGATCAGAAGCACGGTGGCGTTCTTGGCGATCTCGCGCACCAGGGTGATGAAATTGTCGATCTCGCTGTCGGCCAGCCCTTGCGTCGGCTCGTCGAGGATCAAAAGGCGCGGCTTCAGCGCCAGCCCCATCGCCACTTCCAGCAGGCGCTGATGGCCGTAGGACAACTGCCCGGCCGGCATGTGGGCGCGATCGGCCAGGCCGGTGCGTTCGAGTGCGGTCATGACAGCGGCCTGTATCGCGCTCCTGGAATGGCTGCCATGCCGCAGCGTCAGTTGCGCGGGCAGCGCGACGTTGGCGTAGACGGACAGGTTGGCATAGACGCTGGTGAGCTGGAAGGTGTAGGCGATCCCCCTGCGGACCCTGACATAGGCAGGCAGATTGGTGATGTCGGCGCCGTCGAAGACGATCATGCCGGCAGACGGCTGGATGCGGCCGCTGACCAGGCTGACGAAGGTGGTCTTCCCCGCTCCATTGGGGCCGATCACGGCGCGGATTTCGCCCGGCATCAAGGAGAAATCCACACGGTCGACGGCACGCAGGCCGCCGAAGTCGCGAGAAAGGCCCTTGGTGGTCAAAAGCGGCATCATGGCAGCCACCCGAGCCAGCGCTGCCTAATGCTGCCCAGAATGCCTTTGGGGAAGAACAGCACAAGCAGGATCAGCGCGATGCCGACGATCAGCAGATAGGCGGAGGTGTAGCCGCTGGTGATATCGATGACATAGTACATGAACAGCGTGCCGATCAGCGGCCCGAGCGTTGTTGCAGCACCGCCCAGCAGCACCCACAGCAGCGGCAGGATCGAATACTGCACCGACGCGAAGCTCGATCCGACATAGCCGAACAGCAGCGCATAGGCGGCACCCGAGCCGGCGCAGATGATGCCGGAGATGACGACGGCGGCGAGCTTGTTGGAGAAAGTGTCGTATCCCAGCATCTTCGTCCGCTCCTCATTCTCGCGGATGGCGACCAGCACGCGGCCATACCGGGAGCGGACGATGGCCAATGTGACGAGAAGCACGATCGAAAACAGCGCCAGCGCCGTCATGTAGCGAACGGTCGGATTGGTGAGCTCGAGCGATGTCGCGCCGAAGGTGAGCACACGGGCCGGCTGCGGCACGACCATGCCCTGGTCGCCGCCGGTCCACGTCGCGAAGTAGAGGATGAGGAGGTAGAACACTTGCGCGAACATCATGGTGACGATCATGAAGGCGACGCCGGTGGTGCGCAGCGCCAGCAGGCCGATCACGAGTGACACAACAACACCACAGGCAAGCCCCGCGGCGAACGCCGCTGGTACGCTCCAGCCGAGCTGGATGACGGCAAGGCCGGCGCCATAGAGCCCGGCGGCAAAGAACATGGCATGGCCGAGGCTGAGCAGGCCGACATAGCCGAACAGCATGTTGTAGCCCATGGCGAACACTGCCAGCACCATGATGCGGGCGAGCAGGCCGTGATAGTATTCCGGCAGAAGGAAGCTCAGCACGAAAAGCAGCCCGACGACGCCGAGATGCATGGCATAGGCTTTTACCGGCGAAGCTTCGCTCATCGCGACCTCGTCCCGAACAAGCCTTGCGGACGGAACACCAGCACCATGGCGACCAGCAGCGTGGCGATGATCTTGGCCAGCGTCGGCGAGAAGAACATCGAGATGATGCCGTCGGAGAGACCGATCAGCACGGCGGCGACGACCGTGCCGCGCAGCGAGCCGAGGCCGCCGATGATGACGACGATGAAGGAGAGCAGCAGCGGGTCCTGCCCCATCAGGTAATGCGCCTGGCTGATCGGCACGATCAGCACTGCGGCAATGGCCGCCAGCATGGCGCCAAGCGCGAAGACGCCGCCATAGACGCGGCCGACGGGGATGCCGAAGGCCTGCGCCGTCTCGCTGTCATACTGCGTGGCGCGCATGACGAGGCCGACCTTGGTGCGCGTCAGCACCAGCCATGTCGCGGTGAGCAGCAGCGCGGAAGTGGCGATGACAGACAGTTTGTAGCCGGAGTAGCCGAACCACGGCAGAAGGATGCGGTAGCTGAACGGCGGCTCCACCGGCCGCGCCTCCGGACCGTAGAAGGTCAGCGCCAGCTGCTGGATGATGTAGAGCATGCCGATGGTGGCGACGATGGTGGCTTCCGGATTGTAGTTGAGCCGGCGCAGCACCAGCCGTTCGGCGACCAGCGCAATGGCGCCGACGATCAGCGGAGCAATCACAAGTGCGGCCAGGAAGCCGAGCGCCGGATGGCCGCCAATGGCTGTGGTGATCGCCCAGGCGAGCACGGCGCCCAGCATGAAGAACTCACCGTGCGCGACATTGACCACCCGCATGACGCCGAACACCAAGGACAGGCCGAGCGCGGTCAGCGCCAGCACGGCTGAGGTGACGAGGCCTTCGAGGGCGGCGAGGAGGAGGTGGGGACCGAAGTGCATGCTACACGCCCAGCGATAGCGCAATCGCGCCCCTTGCGGGGGGTGAGGAGTGGTCCGCGCAGCGGACGGAAAGCCAATTGCTTGGCTTTCCGAACGACGAACGCCCGGAGCGACAGCGAAGGGCCGGGTCCGGCAGGCCAGAGGGGGGGGCCTTGGCGCTCACGCTGCTGCGCTAAGCTCACAGCGCCTGCGTCGTATAATCCCCTTCGGCCTCGTAAAGTCCGTCCTCGATCTTGGTCTTGTGCACGACCTTGAGCTTGCCGCCTTCGATCTTGGAGATGTTCTGGATGCCAAAGCACTGGTGGATCTTGCCGTTGAAGGTCTTCGGTCCCTGCGGATGTTCCGGACCTTCGGCGAATTCGGTCAGCGCCTCGGTCGCCTCGACCAGCTTGGCGCGGTCTTCCGGTCCCTTGTAGCCGGCGTCCTCCATCGCCTTCTTGACGACGTAGAGCGTTTCCCAGCAGCCGAACATGTGGGCTGCGGTGGAGACGTCCTTGGGGTCGCCGACGGCGGCGCCATTGTCGTCGATGCCGACAGCAGCGCGATAGGCCTTCTGCGCCTCGGAATCATCGGCCTGCGCATAGCGCGGCGAGCCTTCCCAGAAATGGCTGCCATCGAGGAATTCGAGGCCGGGGCTGTTGATGTCGGTGGCTTCGAGCGAATCGATGAAGCCGAACAATTGCGGCCGGTTGGAGCCGTAGAACTCACCAAGCTCCTTGACGAAGGTGAGCACGGCCGGGCCGACCATGACGTGGTAGATCACCTCGGTCTCGGCCGGGATCTGCGGAAAATACTTGGTGAAGGACGATTCTGTCGGCGGGATGGCGATCTGCGCGATGACCTCGCCGCCTTGCGCCTTCAGCGCCGGCGGCAGGTAGTCGCGGTGGTCGTAGCCGAAGGCGAAATCCGGGAAGATCTGCGTCACCTTCTTGCCTGCATTGGCCGCGATCCACGGCGCCATCGACTGGATCTGGCTCTTCACGTCGGTGATGCCGGGCTGGAAGACATAGCGGTTCAGCTTGGTCGAGGCGACGTGATGGCCTTCGCTGACGACGAAATAGGGCATCTTGTTTTCGCCGGCGGCGGGCGCCGAGCCGATGACGACATGCGAGAACAGCGTGCCGAAGACGATGTCGGTCTTGTGCTGGGTGGCGAACTTGCCGACCACCTCGGCGCCACGGCCGGGATCGGTGCCGTCATCCTCGATGATCACCTCGACCTGGCGGCCATTGATGCCGCCGGCGGCATTGATCGCCTTGACCGCGGCAGCCGTCGTCTTTTCGTACCAGCGGCCATAGGCAGCGCCGATGCCGGTGCGGTGCGACTGGAAGCCGATCTTGATCGGCGCCGAACTCTGCGCCTGGGAATAGCGGACGAAGCCAGGGGCAAGGCCGAGGCCGGCGCCTGCGGCCAGACCTTTCAGTGCGGTGCGGCGGGTGAGCGTGGATCTGGAGAGATCGAAAAACCCATTCTTGTCAGTCACGGCAGTTCCCCTGTTTTTGAGTTTTGACTGG
>NZ_RZPB01000417.1:0-5512 GCF_003998535.1 Mesorhizobium sp. M7A.F.Ca.AU.002.02.1.1
ATCTCGGCCGACCGATCCTGCGCGCGCAAGAGCAGGGCAGGTCCGTCATTGCGCCCGACATCAGCACGCCTCGCATCGATCCGGAAGAACAGCGCCGCCTGGCCGAGATCGAGGCCGCGCGCGTCGCAAAGCTCTTCACGGAAACCAACGCGCGGACAGCTCCGTCGCGACAGGGTACCGGCGCTGGAACCGCCATCGCGGACACCAGGTCCGATTTGACGCCGCCGGCCGAACCGACGGAGCCTGATGCAGGCTCCACTCAAGATACGCAGGACCGCAAACTCGACTTCGTCAACGCCAAACCGGACCGCCGTACGGTTAGTCCCGATCGGCTGGCGGCGAAGGCCTCGCCCTATGTCGTCCAAGCTGGCACCGTCATACCCGCCGCTCTCACTACCGGCATCCGTTCCGACCTTCCCGGCCAGATCACCGCTCAGGTCACTGAGAATGTCTACGACAGCCCATCGGGGGTATATCTCCTGATCCCCCAGGGCGCAAAACTGATTGGTCAATATGACAGCCAGGTCGCCTTCGGTCAGTCTCGCGTACTCCTGGTCTGGAACCGGCTCATCATGCCGGACGGCACCTCGATCGTGCTGGAGCGCCAGCCGGGCGCGGATGCGCAAGGGTTCTCCGGGCTGGAGGACGAGGTCGACCATCACTGGGGCCAGTTGTTCAAGGCCGCCGCACTCTCGACCCTACTCGGTGTTGGGACGTCGCTTGGTTCCAGCGACGACGAGGGTGACCTCGCCAAGGCGATCCGCGAGAGTGCGCAGGATTCGGCCTCCAATGTCGGTCAGCAGATCGTGCGCAATCAGCTCAACGTCCAGCCGACACTCACCGTCCGGCCGGGGTTCCCAGTCCGTGTCATCGTCAATCGCGACCTTGTCCTGGCGCCTTACGGCGTGCCGAAGGAACCGTCATGAGCAAGCTGAAACTCTCTGCAATTCCGGATGATCGGCCAGTCAAGATTACGGTCGAGTTGCCTGCCGCCGTTCATCGCGATCTTGTCGCCTACGCCGAAGTGCTGGGCAGCGAGACGGGCCAGACGATCGCCGATCCCGTAAAGCTGATTGCGCCGATGCTGGTGCGGTTCATGGCGACGGACCGCGCGTTCAGCCGGGCCCGGCGCGACACGAAATCAGGATAAGCGGGTCGTGGCGCGCTTCGTTTCCACGAAACGCAGGGCGACGTCGGGCCTGCTGCGAATGAAGTCGGCAACCGCATCGAGAAGCTCGGTAGCATGCACCGCCATTTCAAAGCCGCCCGGCAGCATGCCGGCCTGTTCTCTTCGGTCCGTTTCCTCCATGGCGAGTGTGCCGTCGAGATCAGTCAGAACGCGGCGAAGATCGCGTAAGAGTCGTGCGCCGGCCAAGGTCGGTCGGACTCCGCCTGCGTGGCGTTCGAAAAGAATTGTTCCCACCGCGTGCTCAAGGCTACGGATGCGCCGGCTCAGTGCAGAATGGTGGATTCCCATGCGTCGGGAGGCGCCGAGGAAACTGCCTTCCTCGGATACGATGAGTGCGCATTCGAGCGTGATGAGTTGGACGCGTCGCCGCATGGCGCTTCCTCCACCTGGAACTGTTTGTGGCCCCCACCCACGCACGGGAACTGTCCAGTCGCCCGCCTATCTGCCCCATTGAAGTACCTGCTCAAAGCCCGCTCGGTTTGGGCGCGAGCGTTCAGTTCTCAATCGCACCAGTCGGCGGGCTCGCCTTCCGCGTTTCATACAATCGGGCGAGTGTGCGTTCATCGAAGCTCGCCGTCACCGCCACTGTCTCTTCACCGCCTATGATCTTCGGCAACCCCAGCGGCGTCACCCTGAAATGCAGTTGGACCAGGCGCAGCAGCCAGAGAGGGTTCATCTCGATGATGATCGTATCGATGCTTCTGTCCAGGCCCCACTCGACGATGCCTGACAAAAGCGCATTCGCCACCGGGCTCAGCATTCTTCCCCGTTCTCGGTACTGCGGCTCGACGCAGTAGCGCGTCCATTCCCAGATGTTTTCGCCCACTGGGCGTTGGCCTTCGCAAAGCTCCGACAGGACCTCCGAGAGCAAGTGGGGGCGGGTCGAAGGCAGCATGCGCTGGTAGCCGACAACGCGCTCCTCAGCCGTAAAGAGCATGTGGACTGCGTGCTCATTGTCGAACCGGTCGATTTCACGACCATCTGCGCGTCGCAGATCCGTCCAGCCCTTTTCTTCGACAAAGACCTTGTGGCGAAGGCGGAACGCCTGTTCCAGCTCCGCCTGATATTCTTCTGAATTCTGCGATGTAACCACAAGAAGCATCTCGGTTATCCTCCAGTTTGGAGGTCAACCAATGGTCGCTTCCTGTAGAAGGCGGCATCACGCGATTGCGTGAGCTAGGCGATCAGACCGTGACGAAAGGCTTCCGCGACAGCATGCACTGTGCTTGCTACTCCGAGCCTCTCGCGCGCCGCCCGCAGGTGAGTGTCTGCCGTGTTGCGACTGACAGCGAGACGGTCAGCGATCTCATCGACAGTCAAGCCTTCCGCTGCCCAGCGCAGAACGTCCCTTTGTCTCGGAGATAAACGTGCCGGCCGGATATTGCGTTTTGCATCAGTGATAACAGCCGCGCAGCCGAAAGCGTAAGCTGCAACCAACTGAAAGGCGAGACGGTCGTGGGGATCCGGATCCAGCTTTTCTCCCGCGACGGAAAACCCGACCGGCTGCCCATCCAATGTGGCAAACGGGACTGTCAAACCCTCGCATAATCTGAAGTCGGTTGCCTCGTCCATGATCCGGCGGCCGAAAGGACAGACCTTGCATAGGTTATCGATCTCGCTCCAGAGGAAGGGCGTGCTGCCCCGGTTCACAAGTTGAATCGTTGGATCGCGATATAGGTAGCCCTTTGAAAAATATCGCTCGGACCATTGTTCTGGCCAGGCATGCAGAATGACATGCGAAGCTTGATCATGTTTCAGGGCTTGGGGTGGGGGAATTAGTCCTGCCAGAAGATTGGTCGCGCCAATGCGTCCGGCGTAACCAAGGATGTGTCGGCATATTTCCTGTTGAGATGAGCTCTTACCGACATTGTTCAGAAGCTCGTACGTGTCGTCGATGCGTTTAAACCATGCCATATGTACTCCTGCGTCCAGTACTAGGCCGGGACGCGCGCTGCGCCCGTATATCTGGTCATCTATCCGTGGTCTGCTCGCCAGCGTCCTTATCCCTGTTTCGGCCAGGTTTGGCCTGCGCCTCCAGTCCCAGGATCAGGGTTTCGATCAGGAAGTCGTAACCATCCTCGAGCGGGGCGACGTTCCCGCTTTTCCAGCGCATCACGAACGACCGGTTGTACATTTGCGGCAGGTATCGCGTAACCAACGGAAACCGCGCTGGGTCAAGCGCATCAAGGCCTGCGTTGAATGTTTCGACCCATTCCGAGTCTTCGGTAGCGCCGTCTGCGGCGAGTTCCATCGTGATATAGCCTTCCAGGGCGCCAACCACTGAATTGAAGGCATTGATCAAAGCCTGATCCTCGAATCCGGCTTGGGTGAGCGCAGTCAGAATGATCTCGACCCAAGGTGCATTCGGCGCGCCGTTGGAGCGGATATGCGGACCGAGCAGGGGGGCGGCCCTGGGGTGCTCGTGGACGCGCGCGCGAAACCGGCGGAATAGAAGCCGGATCGTGTCGCGCCAATCGTCCGGCAGATCAGAGGGTGTCATCAGGCTTGCAATCAGCGCGCCCGAAATTTCGGCAAGCAGATCCGACTTGGCGCCGCCCGCATGCCAGTACAGGGCGGCCGGATAGACGTTGAGCCGGCGGGCGAGAGCGCGGACTGAGAATCCGGCTATTCCTTCGTCGTCGATCAGGGTAATGGCGGCCTCCACGACGCGCTCCCGCGTCAAGCCGATAGCGCCTGCTCTACCGACCGAGCGCTTCTTGGTGGAAGACTGTGTGTTCAAGGCAGCTTTCCGTCGCCACTATGCGAGGCCGAGGATGTGCCCGAGTTCTGTCGCAAATCGTTCATTGTCCCCTGCTGTCCCGATGCTCACCCGCAGAAAGTGACGATAGCCGGCCTCCATCCATGGCTTGACGACTATGCCTTTTTTGATCAGGGCGCTAGCCACAGGGGCAGCTTGGGTCGCCAAGTCGAGGAACAGGAAGTTGGTCTGGGACGGGACAACGCGGACACCCAATCCGGCCAGGCGATCGGCGAGGATGTTTCGGTCGTGCCGTATCTTGGCCGTGGTCTGCAGCATCCATGCTTCGTCCTGGAGCGCGGCAATGGCGGCAGCCTGCGCGGCCGCGTTGACGTTGAACGGGGTCATGCATGAACGCATCACCCTGGCAATGCCTTCATCCGAGGCGATGCCGTAGCCCGCACGCAAGCCAGCGAGACCATAGGCCTTGGAGAAGGTGCGTAGCACAACCCAGGAAAGATCCGAGCGACCGCTCAGCACCTGCAGGCCATCCGGATAGCTGGAGTCGATCATCTCGAAATAGGCTTCATCCAACACGAACAATGTCGTGGGATGCACCGCGTCAAGCAGCCGGTCGAGTGCCCTGCGCGACAAGGCCCGCCCCACCGGATTGGAAGGCGATGAGACGAAAACGATCTTTGGTCTGCGTGTGAGCTCATCCGCCAACCCGTCCACGTCATAATCGAGTGCTGGTGTCATCGGCACCTTGAGCACTTGTGCACCGGCCGCCATGGGCTCGATCTCGTGCAAGCCGAAGCACGGTGAGACGGTCAAGACCGAATCACCCTTTTGCAGATACGCGCGGCAAAGTGCTGCAATCAACTCCTCCGACCCATTGCCGCAGACGATCTGATCAGAGGAGGTGCCGAGCTTTTCCGAAAGCACGTGCCGCAGCGCAGCCGACGCCGGGTCGCTGTAGCGCGATGGGACAAGTGATGCCAGGGCGGCGGACACTGCCGGCGATGAACCGTAAGGATTCTCGTTGCTTGCCAATGCCGCAATGTCTTGCAGGCCACTGACCCGCCGCGCGGCAACTGCCGATATTCCAGCGTTGTAAACGGGAAGAGAGGCGATTTCCTGCCGAGGGCAGATGGCGTCGTTCGGAAATGACTGCATGATCCTACCTTCACCTTTTTCTCGCTATTCGCGTCGGTTGCCGCCCGCCAGGGAGGAGGCCAATCCGGGCAAAAAATGTCGTTGACACGGCAAAGGTATATACATAATGTTTTTATTGTCCACTGAACAATAAATGTCAAAGCGGCGGACACTGAGACACTGCACCGACCATCGTAGGTGGCTTCGATGGGCACATGCAGTGTGGGAAAGGGATGGAACAATTCGCACCGGGCGACTTGGTCGCCAGAGTGCCGGCGGATAGGCGTGCAACCTGGTTCGTATCAGCGAAGGCCTCGTGCGCAGGCCGCAAATCCGAAAATGTCCAGGAAGGGAAATCCATTATGATCTCGACCCGACGTTCGTTGCTCAAGATGGGTTTGGCGGGGCTGCTTGTTCCCCAGGGGCGCGTTGCATCCGCAGACGAGAAGAAGGGGCAGTCGTTCGAAGCC
>NZ_RZPB01000418.1:0-5511 GCF_003998535.1 Mesorhizobium sp. M7A.F.Ca.AU.002.02.1.1
TCTCGAATGCCGCCGACACCGACCGCCACACCAAGACCGATGCGCTGAAGATCCACTATGCCGCTGTCGACGGCGACAAGAATTTCTCCAAACCCGACGAGATCGTCAGCATGGAGGACGAACCCGGCCACCAGGAACTGTGCGATCGCGAGCAGGCCTTCTTCCTGCGCGCCATCCGCGAGGATCTCGACCTCACCGAGCAGATGGATGCGGCGGTCAACAGCCTGCGCATCGTGCTGGCCGCCGAGCAGAGCATCGCACTGGGACGGACCATCGACCTGGCCTGAAGTCGCGCCAGCCCCCCTCATCCGGCCGCTTCGCGGCCACCTTCTCCCCGTTGGGGAGAAGAGGGTGGCGCTGGCGCTGCAAGTCTCCTCTCCCCTCGGGGAGAGGTCAGCCGAGCGAAGCGGAGGCTGGGTGAGGGGGCCGATGCCCCAATACAGTTCTCCGCAGGAGCAGCATCAACACAAGCTATCCGCCGAAGGAGAGAGATATGGCCGCCGTCACCGACAGTCTGCTGAAAACCTATGCCGAGTCCGACGCGCTGGACCTTGCGGCGCTGGTGAAGCGCGGCGACGTTACCCCGGCGGAGCTGGTGGAAGCGGCGATCACGCTGGTCGAGCGGCTCAACCCGACGCTCAATGCGGTCATCCATCGCCTCTACGACATGGCGCGCGGCCAGGCGCAGACGGTCGACACATCAGCGCCCTTCGCCGGCGTGCCATTCCTGCTCAAGGAGCTGGCCTCGTCCTGGACCGGGGCGCCGAACACCAACTCCTCATTCTACCTGAAAGATGTCGTCGCCGATTTCGACACCGAAGTGGTTCGCCGCATGAAGGCGGCCGGGCTGGTGCTGGTCGGCAAGTCGAACGCCCCAGAAAATGGCTGGTCGATCACCACCGAGCCAAAGCTCTACGGCGCGACGAAGAACCCGTGGAAGGAAGGCATCACGCCCGGCGGCTCCAGCGGCGGAGCGGCCGCGGCGATTGCTTCGCGCATGGTGCCGATCGCCGAAGCCAGCGATGGCGCCGGCTCGATCCGCATCCCGGCCTCCTGCTGCGGCATCGTCGGCCTGAAGCCGTCGCGCGGCCGCGTCAGCCTTGCGCCGTTCGGCGACTATTGGTATGGCGGCGCCTATTTCCTCTGCTGCTCGCGCACGGTGCGCGACACGGCGGCCTATCTCGACGCGGTCGCCGGCGCGCTGCCGGGCGACCCCTACACGCCGCCGGTTCCTGATGGCAGCTGGCTCAGCCTGTCGGCGCGGGCGCCAACGAAGCTGCGCATCGGCTTTTCCGTCACGCCGCCCAACGGCACCGCGATCGATCCGGAGGTGAAGGCGGCGGTGCTGGAGACCGTGGCTGTACTCGAGCGGCTCGGCCACCATGTCGAGGAGCATGACATGCCGCTCGACGCCGATGCTGTGTGGAAGACCTACACCAACATGACCTGCGTGCAGACGGCGGCGACCTTCGACTACCTTGAAACGGTGATGGGGCGGTCGGTGACACCGGGCGATGTCGAGGCGGTGACCTTCGCGATCATCGAGCGCGGCCGTGCGACCAGCGGCACCAGGCACATCTCCGACGTCGAGCAGCTCAGGCAGGTCGGCCGCGACATCGTCGGCGACCTTGGCGCCTACGATCTCTTCATCACCCCGACGCTGACGCAGCTGCCGCGCCCGCTCGGCTATTACGACATGTCGGAGACGGATATCGACCGCTACAATGCCAAATGGACGGACGCGGTGTTTGCCTTCCCCTTCAACATCTCCGGCCAGCCGGCGATCTCGCTGCCGCTCGGCTGGTCGAAAGACGGCGTCCCGATCGGCGTGCAGCTGGTCGGCCGCTACGGCGACGAGGCAACGGTGCTGGCCGCGTCGGCGCAGCTGGAACAAGAGATGCCGTGGAGGGGGAGAAGGCCGGCGGTGAGTGGTTAGGTGCTTGGCACCCCACCGCCGAGTTCCGTGGCGCCCCCTCTGTCCTGCCGGACATCTCCCCCTCAAGGGGGGAGATTACGCGCTCAACAGCCTTCGCCAAATCATCTACACGGTAAGGTGGGCGAGACGGCGAAGCTGCCAATCTCCCCCCTTGAGGGGGAGATGCCCGGTAGGGCAAGGGGGGCGTAGAGCGCTGTCCCTGCAGTGACCCGCCTCGTTATCCAATCCTCTCCAGCCGTCGCGGCAGCCTGTTCATCGGCTTGGGCCCGTCCGGCGTGATCAGGAACTGGTCCTCGAGATTGAAGCTGGCGAGGCCGTCTATGTAGAGCGGGATCTCGAAGGCCAGCACCATGCCGGTTTCGATCACGACATCGCTGTCGGCGGCGATGAACGGCCATTGTTCGGAAAACACCGACTGGCCGACGCCATGGCCGAAATGGCCGCGGCGGTAGGTGCGCAGCCCTTGCCGCGCCAGGCTGTCGGTGGCGACGCAATGCACGTGGGCGAGCGTGGTTCCCGCAACAAGGGACGCCAGCCCGTCGTCAAAGGCCCGCTCGGCAATGGCGTGCAGTTCGGCCTGCTCGGCGGATGGCGGCCCGAAGGTGAAGTTGCGCGACATGTCGGAGGCGTAGCCGC
The DNA here is from genome assembly GCF_003998535.1 of Mesorhizobium sp. M7A.F.Ca.AU.002.02.1.1. Taxonomy (NCBI): domain Bacteria; kingdom Pseudomonadati; phylum Pseudomonadota; class Alphaproteobacteria; order Hyphomicrobiales; family Phyllobacteriaceae; genus Mesorhizobium; species Mesorhizobium sp. M7A.F.Ca.AU.002.02.1.1. The sequence continues at coordinate 2,573 of NZ_RZPB01000418.1, forward strand.
CGACCGTGCAGACCATGTCGCACTTCAGCGGATCGCCAGGCATCGCTTTCGCATCGGCATCTTTGGCCCGAGCGCCCAGCGTCACATATTCGGCAGTTTGGACCGGATGAGACAGGCCGGACGCGGCCGTGGCGACACCTTGCCGGTAGAGGGCAATGAGATCGGCCTGGCGCATGCCGGCCATCGCATCGACCTGCAGCCGCTCCAGCCCGGCTTCCGACAGGATGATGCCTTGCTGCAGCAGGTCGATCTCGCGCGGCGACTTGATGGCCCGCAACCTGTCGAGCACGGCCGAGCCGTCGACCATCGTGCAGGCCGGCAACAGCGCCTGCATGACCGAGAAATCGGCGGCGGGCACAAAATCGAGGTCGACGCCGACCCTTGCGCGCCCGAGCCCGAACCCGGTCAGGATCTGCTTCAGCTCGTCGACGGCACGAGCGAGTTCGAATGTCGCGGGCCGAGAAAAACCCGGCGCCCGGCCGGCAAGGCCGGCCTCGATGCGTTGCGGCAACCCTTGCCCTGACGTCGAGGCGTCCAGCGTGGCGGCTTCGATCCAGATCGGGTGGCTGCGGATGACAGCATCCGGCAGAACCCGCTGCAATTGTCCCGCATTGAAGTCCGCCACCACGACGCCGATCGGCAGGTCTCGGCCAGCCGGGATGACGACAAAGCCGGCGCCGGCGCGCCGGAACAGTCCCGCCGGGCCGATCGAGGCTCCGGTCGCATAGTGGAAGGCCTCGGGCGCGCACAGCACCAGCGCCTCGATGCCGGCGCGGTCCATCAGTTGCGCCGCGCGCTGGCGGTCGACAAAGCCTGTCATGGGTTTCTCCACTGTCCGAAGCGGCAACGGAGCATTCCGGGCATCGACAATCAAGCCGCTGACAACAGCTACTTGATCGATTCCAGCTTGGCGACGGCAGCGGTGAAGCCAGCCAGCGACACCGGGATGGTGACCGGCTTGCGGGTGACCGATTCCATGCCGATGTTCAGATTGGTCCCCGACTTCATGGCCTTGATGAGATCCGCCGACAGCGGCGTGGCGGCATAGGCGCCGTTCTGGTCGCTGGTCTGGATGGCAATCGTCGTCTTCTGGCCCTGGTCGATCTGGAAGGAGGCGCCGGACGGCAGGAACAGGCCGTGCGGCAGGGCAAGCAGCATGGCGAGGCTGCCATTGCCGTTGTCGCGGCGCACGGTCACGGTCAGCACGCGCTGCCCGGTCTTGGCCTCGGTCAGGTTCTGCGAAAGCTGGCACTGAAGCTCGGTGGTCGCCGAACCGCTGGAGCAGTTCATCGCCCACGGATTGGCATCGGCCGGTTTTGCATTGGTTTCAGCCGGCTTTGGCTGGGCCGGCTTGGCATCTTCGGCGAGGGCCGGGCCGGTGGCCAGAGCAAGCCACAGGGCGGCCAGCCCCGCGGCCATGCCAAGTAAATTAGATCTAGCTAAAGTAAATGTCATGTTGTTTTGCCGGATGCCTTGCATGTTTCCTCGCCGCGCCCGGTATTCTCCCGAGCATGGCTTGATACAACACCCGCGACTGTTCCGGAAGCCGAGCAGGAGGCAAGCAAGCCGGCGAAATTACTGTGGCTTTTCGGATACAACGAACAATATTGCAGGAGGCCCTCAGAAATCGAAGCGCCGGAGACTCGCTATACAATAGAATTCGAGTAAGATTTTACACGGGGTGCGTGCAGTCCCCGAAGGACTCGCCAGGGATGGGAACTACCGAGACGCCTCGGCAAGTTGGTGAGATGGCGGCGCGTGGGGAGGATTTCCGCGTGCACGCCGGCTATCGCCGTTCGCGAATCGCCAGGCATCTCTGGAAGACGACGGCACTGACGACGCTGGCGCTCGGCCTTTCAGGCATGGCCGCCTATGGCGATCCCAACGGGCTATGGCAGCCGCAGATCCGCGCCATCATCGGCGCCGACAACAATGGCGGCAACGGCGCGCTCGAAGGTTTCATCCCGCTCAAGCAGACGGCCGAATCCGTGCTGTTCCTGGATGTCCGGGCCAAGCACGATTTCAAGGATGGTTCCGGCCAGGATGTCGGCCTCGGCATTCGCCGCATCGTCAACCCGGACCTGATGATCGGCGGCTACGCCTATCTCAATCTCGAGAACTACAACTCCACCCAGTTCACCGCGGCCACGCTGGGCGCCGAGGCGATCACGCCTCATTTCGATGCGCATGTGAACGTCTATCTGCCGATCAAGGGTGATTCGACGGATCACTCGACCAGTTCGACCCTGTCGATGGTCAGCAACCAGCTGATCGAGCAGATCTCGGTCCTCGACCACCGCGATTACGCGGCATGGGGCATCGAGGGCGAGATCGGCGCGCAGGTGCCGGTCAACCTGCCCGACAAGCATTCGCTGCGGCTCGACATTGGCGTCTATCATTTCGAGGATCCGCATGGCGACGACGGCAGCGTCACGGGCGCCAAGGCCGGCTTCGAGTATACGATCGGCGATGTTTTCGGCAGCAACACGGAACTGGTCTTCGCCGGCGAGGTCCGCAACGACAATCGCGACGACACCCAGTTCGCCGGCAGTGTGCGGCTGAACATCCCGTTCAATCCCGGCAGCGGCTCGGACCACGCCGCCAATGGGGCCGACAGCGGGCCGGAGCCGGTCTATCCGGTCAGCGAAGGCCTGCGCAAGCGCGTCAACGAGCGCGTGCGTGGCGATATCGGCGTCCGCGTCCAGTCGCAGACGCTGACCGGCGGCTCGACGACGCGTGTCGCCATCAACGCCGCCACCAATGCCGCCTTCGGCAAGTTCTACTACGCCGATGGCGGCCTCGCCGGTGCCGGCACGCTGGCCGACCCGACGACGCTGGACGACGCCGTGACCAAGTCGGGTGCGAACGGTTTTGTCGTGGCACTCGGCGGCAACGGCAATCTGACGACTGGCGGGGTGACGCTTTCCAATGGACAGACC
>NZ_RZPB01000419.1:0-5503 GCF_003998535.1 Mesorhizobium sp. M7A.F.Ca.AU.002.02.1.1
CCAGGGAAATCCCATGTCCCACGCCGCCGCCCCCAAGCCGGCCACCGCCCGCCAATCCCCAGCCCTTTCCGGCATCGCGCGCGTGCCGGGCGACAAGTCGATCTCGCACCGTTCCTTCATGTTCGGCGGCCTCGCCTCCGGCGAGACCCGCATCACTGGCCTGCTCGAAGGCGAGGACGTGATGCGCACGGGTGCCGCCATGAAGGCAATGGGCGCGCATATCGAGAAGAACGGCGACGAGTGGGTGATCCGCGGCACCGGCAACGGCGCGCTGCTGCAGCCGGAAGGCCCGCTCGATTTCGGCAATGCCGGCACCGGCTCGCGGCTGACCATGGGCCTTGTCGGCACCTATGACATGGAGACGACCTTCATCGGCGATGCCTCGCTGTCGGGCCGGCCGATGGGCCGTGTGCTGGAACCCTTGCGCCAGATGGGCGTGCAGGTGCTGAAGGCGACGCCGGGCGACCGCATGCCGATCACACTGCATGGACCCAAGCATGCCGCACCGATCACCTATCGCGTGCCGATGGCCTCGGCGCAGGTGAAGTCCGCAGTGCTGCTCGCCGGCCTCAACACGCCCGGCATCACCACGGTGATCGAGCCGGTGATGACACGCGACCACACCGAAAAGATGCTGAAGGGGTTTGGCGCCAATCTGTCGGTCGAAACCGACGAGCGTGGCGTGCGCCACATCTTCATCGAAGGCCAGGGCAAGCTGACCGGCCAGACCATCGCCGTGCCGGGCGACCCGTCCTCGGCCGGCTTCCCGCTGGTGGCCGCCCTGATCGTGCCGGGTTCGGACATCACGATCGAAAACGTACTGATGAACCCGACCCGCACCGGCCTGCTTTTGACGCTGCAGGAGATGGGCGGCAACATCGACATCCTCAACCCACGCAATGCCGGCGGCGAGGATGTCGCCGACCTGCGGGTACGTTACTCCGAGCTCAAGGGCGTCATCGTGCCGCCCGAGCGGGCGCCGTCGATGATCGACGAGTATCCGGTGCTGGCGGTCGCTGCGAGCTTCGCCGAGGGCGAAACGCTGATGCAGGGGCTGGAGGAGTTGCGGGTGAAGGAATCCGACCGGCTGTCGGCCGTCGCCAACGGGCTGACGCTCAACGGCGTCGACTGCACCGAGGGCGAAGCTTCGCTTGCCGTGCGCGGCAAACCGGGCGGCAAGGGCCTTGGCGGCCATCCCAACGGCAAGGACACCACCGTGCAGACCCACCTCGACCACCGCATCGCCATGAGCTTTCTGGTCATGGGGCTGGCGACGGAAAAGCCGGTGACCATTGACGACGCCGCCATGATCGCGACCAGCTTTCCGGAGTTCATGGGGCTGATGACGGCGCTGGGCGCGGAGATCGGGTGACGGTCGTGGCAACCAATAGCCTTGGTACGTTGGCAGGCCAGCGCCCAACCCTTTCGGCGGTCTGCCAATGACACACGTCTTCACCATCGCCATCGACGGCCCCGCCGGCGCCGGCAAGGGCACCCTCGCCCGCCGGCTGGCCGACCACTACCGCCTCAACCTGCTCGACACCGGCCTCACCTACCGTGCCGTGGCCTATGCGCTCATCCAGCACGCGCTGCCGCTCGACAATGTCTCGGCGGCTGAAACCGCTGCCCGCCAGGTCGATCTGGCAAAGCTCGACCGGACGGTCTTGTCGGCGCATGCGGTCGGCGAGGCGGCCTCCAAGGTCGCGGTGTACCCGACCGTGCGGCGCATCCTCGTCGAAAAGCAGCGCGACTTCGCCAAGACGCCGCCGGGTGCGGTGCTCGACGGGCGCGACATCGGCACCGTGGTGTGCCCCGACGCCGACATCAAACTCTATGTGACGGCGAGCGCCGAGGTGCGAGCACAGCGCCGGCTGGCCGAGATCGAGAGCATCGGCGGGACCGCTGATTTTACCGAGATCCTCGCCGATATCATGCGCCGCGACCAGCGCGACATGGGCCGTGCCGACTCACCTTTGAAGCCGGCCGCCGACGCGCACTTGCTTGATACCAGCGAAATGGCTATAGAAGCCGCGTTTCTTGCAGCCATGGCGATCATCGATGACGTCTTGGCCAAGAGAGACTAGGTCTGATCCGGGTTTTTCCCTCGTCTTTCCGTTGTCGGAGGCGAAGAAAATACCCATATCGGGCACGAACCAGCCTGCCAGCATTCTTCATGCGCCGGAATTGCCGCTTAAAGAGCGGCCCAGGGCTTTTGTAGCCCGGAACGCCGGCAGGCCAACGCAACGCTAACCCACGGCGCCCGTCCCGCTTCCAGATGCGGGGCACTCCAGGAGAAACAATGTCAGCTGCAAATCCCACTCGCGATGATTTCGCGAGCCTGCTCGAAGAATCATTTACAACAGGCCATTCCGGCGAAGGCCAGGTCGTCAAGGGCACGATCACCGCGATCGAAAAGGACATGGCCATCATCGACGTCGGCCTCAAGGTCGAAGGCCGCGTGCCGCTGAAGGAATTTGGCGTCAAGGGCAAGGACACTACCCTCAAGGTTGGTGACACCGTCGAAGTCTATGTCGAGCGCATTGAAAACGCGCTTGGCGAAGCGATGCTTTCCCGTGAGAAGGCCCGTCGCGAAGAGAGCTGGGTCCGTCTCGAAGAGAAGTTCACCAAGGGTGAGCGCGTCGAAGGCGTCATCTTCAACCAGGTCAAGGGCGGCTTCACGGTCGACCTCGACGGCGCCGTGGCCTTCCTGCCGCGCAGCCAGGTCGATATCCGCCCGATCCGCGACGTCTCCCCGCTGATGCACAACCCGCAGCCCTTCGAGATCCTCAAGATGGATCGCCGCCGCGGCAACATCGTGGTGTCTCGCCGTACCGTGCTCGAAGAGAGCCGCGCCGAACAGCGTTCGGAAATCGTGCAGAACCTCGAAGAAGGCCAGGTTGTCGAAGGCGTCGTCAAGAACATCACCGATTACGGTGCGTTCGTCGACCTCGGCGGCATCGACGGCCTGCTGCATGTCACCGACATGGCATGGCGCCGCGTCAACCATCCGACCGAAATCCTCAACATCGGTCAGACGGTCAAGGTGCAGATCATCCGCATCAACCAGGAAACCCACCGTATCTCGCTCGGCATGAAGCAGCTCGAGAGCGATCCGTGGTCCGAGATCGGCACCAAGTTCCCGATCGGCAAGAAGATCAAGGGCACCGTCACCAACATCACCGACTACGGCGCGTTCGTCGAGCTGGAGCCGGGCATCGAGGGTCTCATCCACGTTTCGGAAATGTCGTGGACGAAGAAGAACGTGCATCCAGGCAAGATCCTGTCGACGACCCAGGAAGTCGACGTGGTGGTGCTCGAAGTCGATCCGGCCAAGCGCCGCATCTCGCTCGGCCTCAAGCAGACGCTCGAGAATCCGTGGCAGGCTTTCGCCTCTAGCCATCCGGTCGGCAGCCAGGTCGAGGGCGAGGTCAAGAACAAGACCGAGTTCGGCCTGTTCATCGGCCTCGAAGGCGACGTGGACGGCATGGTGCACCTTTCCGACCTCGACTGGACCCGTCCGGGCGAGCAGGTCATCGAAGAGTACAATCGCGGCGACATGGTCAAGGCGCAGGTGCTCGACGTCGACATCGACAAGGAGCGCATCTCGCTCGGCATCAAGCAGCTGGCCAAGGATACGGTCGGCGAAGCGGCGACTTCAGGCGAACTGCGCAAGAACGCGGTCGTCACCTGCGAAGTCATCGGCGTCAAGGATGGCGGTCTGGAAGTGCGGCTGGTCGACAGCGGTATCGAAACCTTCATCAAGCGCTCCGACCTGAGCCGTGACCGCGACGAGCAGCGCCCCGAGCGCTTCACCGTCGGCCAGAAGGTCGATGCCCGCGTCATCGCCTTCGACAAGAAGACCCGCAAGCTGCAGGTCTCGATCAAGGCGCTGGAAATCGCCGAAGAGAAGGAAGCGGTCGCTCAGTACGGCTCGACCGACTCCGGCGCTTCGCTGGGCGACATCCTGGGTGCCGCGCTGAAGAAGCAGGGCAGCTAAGTCTTCGCACCGCGAAGCCTTCGCACAGGCTCCAAAACAAAACCCCGCCGGAGCGATCCGGCGGGGTTTTTTTTTGACCTAGGTAAAGGTTGGAAAGTTACGCCCTGCCGTAAAGCGGCACCAGCGTGCCGCTCATCGCCTGATTGGCCGGCGAGGCGAGATAGGCGATGGCCTCGGCGGCGGCTTCGAGGCTGACCCATCTTGTGACATCGGCATCCGGCATATCGGCGCGGTTTGCCGGCGTATCTAGCGTCGACGGCGCCACGGCATTGACCAGGATGCCCTTGTGCTTCAGCTCTTCGGCCATCGCCACCGTCATGGCTGCCACCGCCGCCTTGCTGGCGGCGTAAGCGACCATGCCGGCGCCGCGCCGCGGATCGAGCCCGGCGCGCGCGGTGACGTTGACGATGCGGCCCGCCGTGTCCGACGACAGCATCGAGCGGATCGCGGCGCGGCAGCACAGGAAGGCGGTGCGCGCATTGGTGTCCATCATCTCGGCAAAGGACGCCGACTCGATCTTTTCAACAGGCGCCGAGGTGAAGCCGCCAGCCAGATGGATCGAGCCCCAAAGGCCCGGAACCTGGCTATAGAACGCTTCGACCTTCGCGGGGTCCGAGAGATCGACGTTGTGCACCAGCTGGACACGGTCATGCGAGGTTAAGGGGAAATGCGTAGGGGCGGCGGCATGAGCATTGGGCACATGGCAGATCGCGCCGTCGCTCAGCAGTTTGCCGACAACCGCACCGCCGAGCGCACCGGTCCCACCAGTCACGACGATATGCTTGCCTTCAAGTGTTTCCGTCATCTTGGACGCTCCTGTCATTTTTTTATCGTTAGGTCATTTCTGTGCCGCCGACGCGAAGCGTCGCGCCTTTTGCGCCATCACTCAATTGACATCTCGACATGGCAGTTGTCGCGTCTTTGCATGCGTCCGACACTTCAGCCGTGGCCCGCCAAAACGGGAAACCCGCGCTTCAGTCAACTGTGATTTCGATGACGCGCGGCAGTCCGGTGGCCCGGGCGCGCTTCAGCGCGTCCGCGAGAGCGTCGATATCGGCAAGCCGTTCGGCGCCGATGCCATAAGCCTCGGCCAGCTTGCAGAAATCCGGCGGCGCCGGCGATACGCCAACCGGCTCGACGCCGACATCGAGCATCGAGGTTTCGATCTCGCGGTAGCCTCTGTTGTTCCAGACGACGAAGATGACCGGTACCCGCGCGTCGAGCGCGGCGCCCAGTTCCGGCAGCGTGAACTGGAAGCCGCCGTCACCCGTGAGGCAGACGACCGGCGCATCGGGTATCGCAAGGGCCGCGCCAATTGCGGCCGGCGGGCCGTAGCCAAGCGCGCCGAAGCCGGTGGCGGCATTGAACCAACCGCCTGGCCGATCATGGCCGTACTAGCGGTTGGCCGCATAGATCGGCTGCGTCGAATCGCCGACGATGAGCGCGCCCGGCAAAGCGTCGCGGATCATCTCGACGGCGCGCATCTGCCCCTGCAGTGTCGGATTG
>NZ_RZPB01000041.1:0-17595 GCF_003998535.1 Mesorhizobium sp. M7A.F.Ca.AU.002.02.1.1
GCTATCGACACGCCAATTGAAGGTCTCGAGACAGAGCTTGCAAAGCTTCCCTCGGAATTTCCGAAAGATGGTTTCCATCGTGCGCGACAGCTCACCATTCTGCTCCCACGCTTGAGGGAAGAAGCTGAGCGCCTGAATCAGGAACTCGGATCGGCGATATTGCCAGACACGTTGGCAGGCTTGCTCAGGCTGGCCGTGACCGGCGAGCGAGTAGCGGCAGCACCTGACGCAAGTCCGGAGGCCTTCGCAGCCACCGTTTGGGACTCCGGACTTGAGCAGGCAGGCGACCTTGCCGACAGCGTAGCGACGCTTGAGGCTGCCAGAGCCGACCTTCAGGGCAAGGTTGTTGACGCGGCGTGGAGCACCGAGGTGGCCGCGGCGCGGCAGGCGCTCGCCACACACACGGGAATATTGAAAGCATTGAACGGCGACTACCGTCGCGCCACAGCACTTGCGCGGACTATTGTGGTCGACCCTAGCGCGCCTGCGACGCAGATAGTTGGTCTCCTCGACCTTTTGATGAAGGGTCAGGCTGCCGCAGCAAGAGTCCGCGAAGGCGACGCTTTTGGCCGTTCCGCCTTCGGGGCAGATTGGCGTGGGGAGCGATCGGCTTCCGCGCCACTGCTCGCGCTAGTGGAGTGGATGCGGACTCTACGAGGGCTAGGCCCCGAACCTCGGATTATCGCCGGCCGGATGGCGGAACGCTCCGAGGCCGGTGCGCGTGCAGCGCGCGTTCGCAAGGTTATCGAAATCGGTCGGCCAATTATCGAAGGTTTCTGGAACGATCTCGGGCACCTCGCGTCATCCATGCTAGGCGACGTGGCTTCCGCCGAGCGGGCCTCGCTGCAACTGATGGAAGCGAAGGCGAGCACTGTAGCTCAAGCCGATGATGCGTCACGACAGGTTCTGACTGACGTTCCGGATCTAATCACTGAGCGGGTGGAGCTACTGCGCCGACTAGGCAGACTACAAGCACTTGCTCAAGGGATCGATGCGGGAGAGAGCCTTGGCAAGTTCGTATTCGGCTCGTCGTGGCACGGTCGAGGATCCGATTGGGCCGCTCTCACGCAAGCCGAGCTTTGGCTGAAAGAAAATGGCTCGATCCGACATCTGGCTGCGCGGTTGCCTGAAAGAATCGAGATCGCAAACTCGGCACGTTCAGCACGTGAAGCGGCCCAAGCGGCAGCGCGGGAATTGAAGGCGCTTACAGGGGATTTGAAAGCCGATGCTCCCTCCTTGTTTGGAGTAGTCGATTTTCCGGACGTCGCGATAGGCGAGGTCGTTTCTCGGCTGCAGGGTTGGCTCGATCATCAGGAGCAGCTCTCGAAATGGGTTGCCTATGAAGAGCGATCCGAAACGGCCCGAAAGGCTGGACTGGGACAGTTGATAGACGGCCTAGCCAACGGCCAGATTACAACAGGATCGGCTCGATCAGTTTTTGATATGGCCTACTACGAACGAATGTTTCTGGCGATGGCGACCGATGAGCCGGAGCTGGCAAGGTTCGACGGGGAACTGCATTCCAGGGCTGTACGTGACTTCGCAGATCTGGACCGCCAGCGCATCAAGGCCGGCGCCATCGAAGTTGTAACGGCTCATCACCGGAAAATTCCTTCAAGAGACGGCGGAGCTGGACCTGTCGGACTGCTTCGTTCTGAGATGGCGCGCAGACGAGGCCACATGCCCATCCGGCAATTGATGCAGAAGGCAGGCCCTGCCATCCAGGCGCTGAAGCCAGTGTTCATGATGAGCCCGCTTTCGGTGGCGCAATTCCTGTCGCCCGGCCGGATGTCCTTCGATCTGCTCGTGATGGACGAGGCGTCTCAGATCCAGCCCGTGGACGCACTTGGCTCGGTCGCCAGGGCCAGTCAGGTGGTCGTCGTTGGCGACGAACGCCAACTGCCACCCACGACATTCTTCGCGAAGATGACAGGCTCGCAGTCTGAAGATGACGAGGGTGAGGGCGCGCAGGTCGCCGACATTGAAAGCATCCTCGGCCTGTTCACGGCCCGCGGCTTGCCGCAGCGTATGCTGCGCTGGCACTACCGTAGCCGTCACCAATCTCTAATCGCAGTATCGAACAGCCAGTTCTACGAGAACCGGCTTTTCATCGTGCCAAGCCCTTATACCCAAGAGGCAGGTATGGGGTTGCGGTTTCATCATGTGCCGGAGGGGGTCTTCGATTCCGGCGGCACAGGAACCAATCCGGTAGAGGCGAGAGCAGTAGCGGAGGCGATCATCCGTCATGCGAAGGTGAACCCGCAAGAGACTCTAGGCGTTGCAACATTTTCGGTTAGCCAACGCCGCGCGATCCAGGATGAACTCGAAGCGCTGCGGCGACTAAATCCCGACACCGAGGAATTCTTTCACGCTCATCCAAGCGAGCCATTCTTCGTCAAGAACCTCGAAAATGTTCAAGGCGATGAGCGCGACGTGATCATGATCTCGGTGGGGTATGCCAAGAATGCCCAGGGATACATGGCCATGCGTTTCGGCCCTCTTGGCGCGGAAGGCGGCGAGCGTCGGCTCAACGTCCTCATAAGCCGCGCCAAGCGCAGCTGCGAAGTATTCGCGTCCATCACAGACGAGGACATCGACCTGGAGCGTGGCAAAGGGAAAGGCATCTTCGCCTTCAAGCTCTTCTTGCACTACGCGAGAACAGGGCGAATTTCGCTTGCCCAAGTCACGGTTCGCGAAATGGATTCAATCTTTGTAGAACAGGTAGCCAACGCGCTGATCGAAATGGGTTATCAGGTTCATGCTCAAGTGGGCATTGCCGGCTTCTTCATCGACCTCGCAGTTGCGGATCCAGAGAGGCCAGGCCGCTATATTCTTGGCATCGAATGCGATGGCGCAGAATATCACTCATCTCGCTCGGCCAGAGATCGAGACCGGCTTCGGCAGTCGGTTCTGGAAGACCATGGTTGGATCATCCATCGCATCTGGAGCGCTGACTGGTTCCAACGGCCTCGTGAGCAGCTGGAGCGAACCATACTAGCGATTGAGGCCGCCAGAAAAGAACTCGATGAGCGGGCCGAATTGGGGGTCCAGAGAAATCGAGCTGTAGCCGTGCAGGTTGTTACGGTCGACCGAGGCAACGTGACGGAAATCGGTCTCGAAAGCACAAACGGATCCGAGACACCCAATCGAGCCTACGAAGAGGCCGAACTAAAGCGACCGGGATCGTTCGAACTCCACGAGACGCCCAGCGGAATCATGGCCGGACTGGTCGAGCAGGTCGTGGCTACAGAAACGCCAATCCATGTCGACGAAATAGTTTCGCGTATTCGGGACGCCTGGGGTCTGCAGCGGGCCGGTGGCAGGATTCAGGATGCAATCGAGCGGGGGGTAAGCATAGCACAGAGAGGTGGTTCAGTAGCCCGTCGAGGCAACTTCTGCTTCAAGCCAGGTGTTCCTGTTCGTCTCAGGGATCGCAGTGGGGTCGTGTCCGCTGGATTGCGCAAGCCCGAAATGATTGCGCAGGACGAGGTCGCCCAAGGCGCTATGGAAGTCGTGAAATCCAACCTCGGTGCGACAGAGGAAGAAATCGCCACAGGCGTTGCCAGGATGCTGGGCTTCAAAGCCACAAGCGCACAATTAAGGCAGCTGATTTCAGCTGGGGTCGCCGATTTGGTTGCCAAAGGAGTGTTACGGTCCCAAGACGGCTTGTTGGTGGCCGGCGAATCCGCGAGCGAGAAATTAGCTGAAGTGTAACGGGGCGCTGCAGCGCCCTCGTTGCAATTTCTGTCGAAGCTCGGAACACCTCTTTTGCTGGCGGAGGCCGAATGGCATTTCGATTCGTACACACGGCCGATATTCATCTCGACTCGCCGCTTCGTTCGCTGGCGATGCGAAATCCCGATCTTGCCGGGCTGGTGGGCGACGCCAGCCGCCAGGCATTCGTTTCGATAGTGGATCTCTGCCTTGAGGAACGTGTGGCCGCGTTGGTCATTGCTGGCGACCTATACGATGGCGACCAGACTTCAATGAAGACAGCGCGGTTCTTGGGCGCGCAGATGACACGCCTGCACCAGGCCGGCATCATGGTTTTCAAGATCCGCGGTAATCATGACGCCCTGTCGCGGATTTCCAAACAGCTGGTATTTCCCGACACCGTTACCATCTTTGGTGGTCGTGCTCAGTCGGTATTGCAGACAGCCGGCGGTCTGGACGTCGTATTCCATGGTTTGAGCTTTGCGAACCCTAAGGCGCCGGACAGCCTGTTAACCAAATATCCGGCGGCTCGTGAAGGGGCCGTCAACATAGGCATCATGCATACCAGTCTGGCTGGATCGCCAGGTCACGACGTTTACGCGCCCTGCAGCATCGCTGACTTGCACGCCCACGGTTTCGACTATTGGGCCCTCGGCCACATCCATGCTCGCCAAGTCCATCCTGGCGCCAGTGCCGTGGTGATGCCGGGAATACCGCAGGGGAGGGATATCAACGAGGCCGGTGAGAAATCAGTCACCCTGGTGACGGTGCGCCACGACCGTTCGGTGGAGATCGAGGAACGGCTGACCAGCGTTGCGCAGTTCGAACGGGTGAGCGTCGACCTTACCGGAGCGGTGGAGTGGCCCGAGGCCGTCGCGCGTGTTCGCTTCGCACTCGAAGAGATGCGGGCAACCGTCCGATCGCGTCATGCTGTGGCTCGCATTGGCCTGACAGGAACGTCACCACTGATGTGGGCGCTGATCCGCGACAGGGACCTCCTTCTTGCCGAAGCCGAACAGGCTGCGGAACAGCTAGGCCATACGTGGGTGGAGAAGCTCGAGCTTGACCTCGCGCCGCCTCGGACGGAGACCGCCGAGGATATTGCTGATCCGATTTTCGAACTCGAGCAATCAATGCGTGCCGATGCCACCTCGGAGGCCTTCCGCGCTGAGGCGAGGGCGTTCGTCCAAAAGATGGTCGCCGACCTTCCGGCCGACGGGCGGGATTTTGCTGGGACGGACGAAGCCGGGCTGGAACAGTTCCTCGATCAGGTGCTTTCCAAGGGCGCGGACTTGGTGACTGCCCGCCTTAAGGCCGGTGGATCGTCATGAGGTTGCGGCGCCTTGACCTCATTCGTTATGGAAAGTTCACCGATCGTTCGATCGACTTCGGACCCAAACCGGAATCCGGACCTGATCTGCATATCGTGTTTGGCCTGAATGAGGCCGGCAAATCGACTGCGCTTTCGGCCTATCTAGACTTGCTGTTCGGCATCGAGGAACGGAGCCGCTACAACTTCCTGCACGAGTACAGTGCCATGCGCATCGGCGGGGTGCTGGAACTGGCCGGCTCCGAACACACGTTCACGCGTACGAAACAGCGCAGTAATTCGCTATTGAATGCGACGGGCCAACCGGTAAGCGAGGTGGCGATCACGGCGCATCTCGCCGGTCTGTCGCGCGACGCCTACACGACGATGTTCTCACTCGATGACGAGACGTTGGAAGCCGGCGGAAAATCTATCCTGGAGTCGCGGGGCGACCTCGGCAAGCTTCTGTTCACGGCCAGCGCCGGTCTTGGGAACGCAAGTGATACGTTGAACGCCCTCGAGGCCGAAGCAGACGCTCTGTATCGGAAGCAGGCGCATGGAACCGAACTGGCGCTGTTGAAGAAGCGCCTTGTTGACGTAAAGTCGCGCAGGGATGCGATCGACACCCTTGCATCAACCTACGAGGGCCTGGAGGCCGAACGTCTCGATGCAGCGCAGCAGTACGGCCGAACCATCAGCGATCGGGCGGTGCTGGTGGCCAGGCTGGATACCTTTGCTCGTTACGTGCGTGCTGCGCCGATGCTGGCGGATATCCGGCGCAAGATTGCCCGGCTGGATCAGCTGCCGGACATCGCCTCCCCAGCCCGGACATCGACGGGAAGTGTCACCGAACTGATCGATGACGATGCCAGCCTCAGAACGCGGCTGTCCGCAAACATCGACGAGACCGAGCGCCTGGCGGAAAAAGTCACTGCGGTCGACGAGGACGAACCGATCCTGTCGATTTCCGAACGCATTCGCGGGCTGGCGGAGAGCAAGGTGCGCCATACCGCGGCTGGCTTTGACTTGCCCACTCGCAGGATGGAGCTGCAAATCCTCAACAACAGCGTGGCGAGCTGCCTTGCCGCCTTGGGCCGATCTTCCGAGGCGGATCCTGGCGCGCTGCTTCTGCCTGCCGTCACCGTTGGCGTCGTTCGCGCCATGGTCGAGCAGAGGTCCGGGATTGCTACCGGGATGCGTGCCGCTCGCGACGAAGCCGCGGCGGCACTCGATGCGCTGCAGGTGGCAAGGCAGCGGGTCGGCGAGGAAAGGGCGGTGCCCGAACCTGCCAGGGCAAGGCTGGGCTCGGCTTTGTCGAAAGCGCGAGCAAGCGGACACCAGGCAGAGATTAGGACGGCTCGCGAGGCGGAAGATGCGGGAACAATCCGATGGAAGGCGGCGCTCGCGCGCTTGCGTCCATGGAACGGAGATGCCCTCGCTCTCGCCAACGTCGCGGTTCCGAGCGCCGGGCAGATTGCCGCCTGGAAGACGGTAGCGTCAGAACTGGCAAGGAACACCGCCGTACTTGCCGAACGCCTTGCTGAATACGAGGGCAACCATGCCATGCTCGCCGCACGATTGGATGCCCTTCGTGCCTCGGGCGACATTGTCGACGATGAAGCGGCTACCGCCATCCGCCGAGTTCGCGATGATGCGTGGGCAACGCACCGCGCAGCGCTGACCGGTGACACCGCTGACGACTTCGCCGTGGCATTGGCGCGCGATGACATTGCCAGCGCAGGCCGGCTGGCCGGCGCGGCGGATCTGGCTGAGATCCGGGCAACTACGCGCGAGCTGGCCGAGGCCGCGGCCAACCTGTCACGCAACGGCATCCAACGCACACAGCTCGGCAAGGATGTGGATACCCAATTGTTGGAAATCCGCGCGGCCGCCAGGGACCTGCTCGGAGACGCCGTGGAACCTTCGTCTGAGCGCCTGATCGAAAGGATCGAGGATCAGATCGAGGCGCGCAGCGATGCGCTCGCTGCCTGGGAGCAGATCGAACTTGCTCGCTTGAAGGCCGAGCGAGCCGCTGACGCCGGCGAGCAGATACGCTTGGAAATGAGAGCAGTGCTGGGAAGCGTCGGCATTGTATCAGAGTCCAACGACACCCTCGAAGCAATCATGGCCATCGCGGAGCCGTTTCTGGATCGGCAGCGCAAGGTGGACGCCGAGTATGCCGAGGCGCTCAGAATGGTGAGCTCCAAAGAAGAGGATCTAGCGGCACGACGGGTTGCAGTAGGTGTGGCGGAGCGTCGCGAGGAGGAATGGCTGGCCGGCATTACCGAAGCACTCAAGGGAACTTGGCTCGAAAGCGGGCTCTCCGCATCCGGCGTCGGCACTGTGCTCGATCAATTGGCCGAACTTTCAAGAAGCCTGCAGGAACGGGACGACCTGCAGCTGCGTATCGACAAGATGGAGGCCGACAGGGCCAATTTTCTGGTCGAGGTCATCGCCGTTGCGGTTGAAGCCGACGAGCCGACGAAGGATACCGACCCGGAGCAGTTGGCCATCCGCCTTGCCGAGCGCCTAGAGCGTGCCGAGCGGACACGTGAAACGAAGGCAAGCCTCGGCAACGACCTGAAGCGCCTCAAGGAGGCGCGCGACATCCTCGACACTGAGATTTTGGCACACGAACGCCGCAAGAACGAGGTGCTGGGCGTCTTTGGTGTCGCCACTCTGCCCGAGGTAGTCGAACGCGATGAGCTGTTGCGTGAGCGCGATGGCTTGCGCACCACCGTCGCCGAACTTGAGGAACGGATAGTGGCGGAGCTCGCGGTCGACGGATTCGAGCAGGCCCGCTCGATCCTGGACGCGATCGATTTCGACGGCCTCGCGGTCGAGAAGGCTGAGGGTGAGCAGCGGCTTCGCCTGTTCGATGAAACCATCCAGCAACAGCTGATCCGGCAGACGCGCGCGGCCGACAAGCTGGACGCCATCGGCGGTGATAGTGCGGTTGCACGCCTGGATGCTGAACGGCGCACAACCCTGCTGGAAATCGAGGAGAAGGCCGTTCGCTACATAGAGCTGAAGCTTGGCATCATGTCGGCTGGCAATGCTTTGCGGATCTACCGTGAGAGCCATCGCTCCGGCATGATGGCGCGCGCATCAGACGCGTTCAAGCTAATGACGCGTGGCCAGTATTCGGGGCTGACAACCCAGCCTGTAAGAGGTGGTGAGGTTCTCATTGCTGTGCAGGGTGACGGGCAATCCAAGGTCACCGAAGCGCTTTCAAAGGGTGCACGATTTCAGCTGTACCTTGCCCTAAGACTCGCCGGTTATTACGAGTTCGCGCAATTTCGGCCCTCGGTCCCATTCGTCGCCGACGACATCATGGAGACGTTCGACCATATTCGCTCGGAGGAGGTTTTCAGGCTGTTCGGAGCGATGGCAAACACAGGTCAGGTCATCTACCTGACGCACCATAAGCATCTATGTGAAATAGCTGAGGCTGTCGTACCGGGAACGAGGATCCATCAACTCGCACAGTAATTTTCTCCGGAATACGTGAACGAACCAGTGAAGGACGCCGAATTTGACGGCAAGTATGCGCCCAAAGTCAGACGTTCCGGCAAACTTCGCGTTCGTCCAAAAGCGGACATATCGCCCGAGCCATAGACGGCCCCGATGTGCCCATAATGGACGTCCTGCAAATTCATTGTCCTGCCGAATCTGGACTTCGAGAGCTGGCCCTAAACAGCAATTGTATCGCGCCTAGCCGTCCTATCGCCGGGGCGCCAATTGTAAACAACGGCGAACTATACCAATATCGTTACTGGCTTCTTCCGGTGCGACTCGGGAGAACGGGATGGGCAATGAACGCGAAGACGCAAACGGGAAAACACAGCGCCGCTGGCCAATACCTCGGCTATGCGCTTCAACCTGTACGCCTTTGCTTTCACCTGCTCAACGCGCCTAGCGGCGCCTTGGTCTCTCTTGAACATTTAGACGATGTGGCGGTTCACCTGGTCGGCGGCGAAGTCGTTCTTGAGCAAAGCAAGAGCGCACTGAAGCAAAATCCGATATCCGACTGGGCTGCGGACCTGTGGAAGTCTCTGGCCAACTGGCTCAGCTTCATGGCGGCGGGAGAGATCGACCCGGCGACCAGCCATTTCCGGCTATATGTCACACCGGTGAAGGCGGGTGCCTTCGCGATCGCGCTGAACGACGCGAAAACAGATGCCGACGTGGAGGCGCTGGTCGCTAACCTCGCCAAAGCCCACAGCAAGCTGAAAGCTGCACCGGCATGCGACGCCGACGTCCAAGCTTTCCTGAACGCTGATGCGGCTCATTGCGCCGCCTTGGTCAAGAATCTCGCCGTTATCAGCGTCGATGCAGATCCCGTCGATCCGATACGCGCGATCTTCAAGCCGACGGTCTCTCCGCTCATCATCGACCTAGTGTGCGAACGCGCGATCGGCGCTGCGAAGGAGGCGGCGGACAGGCTGATTAGAGCTGGCAAGCCCGCCATCTTGGACGTGGACGCGTTTCAGGCCGAGCAAAGAGCATTTGTTCAGAAGAACAACCTTCCAGGGCTGCTGTCGTCTTTCACCAAGCAACCGCCTGTCGAGGCCATCGAACAATTGATCGCCGACCGTCCCGCCTTCGTCCGCCAACTCGAGCTGATCGAGGTGGGAGACGAAGCGTGCGTCCGGGCTGTTAGCGATTACCTTAGGACGCTCGCCGACATCTCGATCTGGGGCGAAAGCGGGCTAATCTTTGAGAAGAACCTAAGTGACTGGGACGATGATCTTGTCGGTCGCTATGAGCACGTCAGTGCAGAGGTGCACGACATACAGGCCGGACACCCCGCAACGGTTCGTGGTAGAATAGTTTACAGGCGCTGCGCGCAGTTGCAGCCTCCACTCGATGGTCGAGTCGTCCCCGGTCATTTCGTCCACGGATCATTCAACGCCCTTGCCCACGGCCTGCGCCTCGGCTGGCATCCCGACTACCAGACTCTTTTGGAGCCAGCGACTTGATTGAGGCTGGCCGATCGCACCTACCGCTCAGCGACCTCGCCCTTGTCCAGAATCCAGGACTTGGGGCTTTCGCATTGTGGCAATTTGGCCAAGGTTTCCAGGCTGAGGACGAACGTCCAGCGCCGTTCGCCTTGGCGTTTCTCGTGCTGCCAATCGTCCTGCATCGCGCAACGCTCGAAATCGTGACTTCGACAAACCGACCCTCTGGACTGGCGCTCTTCGCGGCCAAGCTCGGGAAGGAACGGGAACAACTCCTCGCCGTCCACGAGCGAGCGCTGCTGCTGCGTACTCTGACATTGCAATCGGCCGCTGTCGGTGTGAGCGGGCGGCTGCTGTCCGTGGATTACAAGGATGCTACTTTAAGAGCAAACGTACCAGAACCGAAACCGAGGAGGCTCGTCCTTCCAGAGCGCGTCAAGCACCTCGGACCTGCCTCGGAGAAATTGGGTTTCTGGTTTTCGAACCTGGGGACCGCGCAGGTGGCCAACCTGTTACGGGTGGAGTTCTAGATGTATTTCCAGCTTCGAAAACTGATCCTTTGGCCCCGCAATGGTGCAGCGCCGCGGGTCGTCAAGTTCGAGCCCGGTGTCGTCAACGTCATCAGCGGCGCGTCGAAGACCGGGAAGTCCGCCGTTATCCCTATTGTTGATTACTGTCTGGGCTCGGAGAAATGCGCGATTCCGGTGGGCGTAATCCGCGAGAACTGCAGCTGGTTCGGCATTCTGATCGAGACGCTGGAGGGCGAAAAGCTCTTGGCGCGACGCGAACCGGGGGACCAACAGAGCACAGGCGACATGGTGCTGCTGGAGGGCGCACAGGTCGAAATTCCGGAGACGATCACCGACAAGACCACCAATGTCGACACGGTCAAGCGCGCGATGAACCGCCTGGCAGGACTGACTGACCTCGACTTCGAACCAGGTACAGAGAATGGATTCAAGCAAAGGCCAAGCTTCCGCGACCTCATGGCCTTCACGTTCCAACCTCAGAACGTGATCGCCAATCCCGACGTGATGTTTTTCAAGGCCGATACGACGGAACACCGGGAGAAGCTAAAGACCATCTTCCCGTACGTTCTGGGCGCGGTCACGGCAAAGATTCTCCAGGCGCGGTTTGAGATCGATCGGCTCCAGCGCAACCTCCGCCGGAAGGAGGCTGAGCTACGCGCGATCGTGTCGGCAACTGGCGCTTGGCGGGCGGAGGCGGAGGCGTGGCTGCGTCAGGCAGTCGAACTTGGCCTAGTCGATTCCTCCACTGAAGTGCCGAAGGACTGGAGTGACGTTGTTGACCTGCTTCGGCGCGTGTCGAACAGCAACTCAAGTCTTGCTCGACCAAGCCTGGCCGGCATCGATGTGGTGCTGACGCGTCTGGAAACCCTTCGTGCGTCGGAAACTGAAATCGCCGCGCGACTTACCGAGCATCGTCAGCGCCTGAACGAACTGCGCCGTCTGGTGGAGAGCAGCGAGGCGTACGGCGACGCCATGCGCATCCAACGTGACCGCTTGGACCTTTCCACGTGGCTGAGGGACTTGGCCGACGAGTTCGCCGATCCGTTGGTCGCACTCGGGGACGGCGGCCGCGAGAAGGTCTTGGCCCTTTGCGACAACCTCGGCGGTCTGGAGATCCGACTGCGGACCCACCCTGCGATGTCTAACACGCTTGACAAGGAAATCCTGCGCCAGCGCGGCGCCGCTGAAGCGGTCCTATCTGAGTTGAACGATGTCCGTAGCGAGATAGCGGTGCTGGAACGGGACTCTGACGTCGCCCGAGACGAGGCCAATCGCTTCGATAGGCTTGAGCGCTTCCTCGGTCGATTGGAGCAGGCGTTGCACGTCTACGACCGCGCCGACCAGTCGTCGGATTTGCGGCAGGAACTCACCTCGCTGCAGGCCGATATTGCAACGCTGCAAAAGACGATCTCCGAGGCCGACATCCAGCGCAAGCTATTCAACGCGTTGCACCAAGTCTCCCATCATGCCAATCGGCTGATTCCGCAGCTTGACGCGGAGTGGCCCGAGGCCCCGATTAGGCTGTTGATTGAAGACCTGACCGTCAAGGTGACTAGGGGAACGCGTGAGGACTACCTGTGGGAGATTGGCAGCGGCGCCAATTGGCTCGCGTATCACGTCGCACTAATGCTTGCGCTGCAGCACTACTTCCTGGCCGAACCTCATCACCCAGTCCCTGGTCAGCTGATCTTCGACCAACCTAGCCAAGTCTATTTTCCTAAGCGGGCGGCGGGCGACGAGGGCCCCGACCTCATCGCGTGGAGGGATCAGGACGTGGTCGCCGTCAGGAAGGTCTTTGCGCTCCTAGGCGCTGAGGTCATGGCCGCGAAAGGTCGCCTCCAGATCATCGTGCTGGATCATGCAGATGAGGACGTCTGGGGCAAGCTTCCCGGAGTCAAGTTGATTGAGGAATGGCGTGGACAGGCCCTCGTGCCTCAGGCTTGGATTGCCGCCGCATCTTCCAACGGTGGATAATAATCTGCTGCCAGAGGAGAAGGCATGGCGAACGTGGACGAGATCAACCGTCTGACGGCCCTTGGCTTGAACGTCATCACAGCCATGGATGTCGCGGAAGGAAAACTAGACGAAGCCTTCGAGGTCGCCCGCGCTCAGGAGAAACGCAAGGTCGACATCTGGTGCAAAGGAAGAAAGAACATTCCGGTTGCACTGACTGCGATATGGGACTGCGATCCTGCAAACTTCTATCTCGCGTTCGACGGCGATGATCCCAGCGACCACGCTTCGACGGATTTCATTCTTATCGACGCTGATGTCACTGACGTTGGCGGCAGGCTTACCTACGCCGCCAGCAGGGACAAGGGTCCTTGGCATCAACGTTACAAGAGCAAGAGCTGTGGGATCGCCTACCGATGGCTGCATGGCCGCGGTGTCACACCGCCTTTGCTCGGCGAGTACCAAGGCCAAGTTCACATCGTAGGAGGCATGCACCGCTTCCATCTTGCCAAGCACTATGGGACGACGCGCATGCCATTCCTCGTCCGGAGGGCCGAACTAGCCGCAGTAATGGCGTTGATCCCCTCGGCGACCGACACCGCCAACTCGTAATGGCGGGGACTGCAGAAAAGAAGCGAATGAGTTGCGAACTTACCGGGATCACTCCCCGAAAGCTGACCGACGGCTTCCGGCCCCGTTGCGGCCATTCTTACTCCCGCACTTTGGCTTTTCCAGCGCTAAACCGGCCTTGGGCGATGAATGGAAACGGTCAGATGTTCCCGGTCTGTGCTCGAAAAGTCGCATAAAAGGGCAGACTGGTGTGACGTCCGGAATTATTGGGCCTTTCACGGGTTTACCGGTCCCGAATTATCGGTTGCTGGCGGGCGGGCTATGCGATTGAAAACAGGAGAGTTTTCTGGCTAAGGGTGGGGTTTCAGACTGAGTTTACCAATGCCCTTAATGACGATTAATTCTGGATTGGCATCAGGTGATTGGGTTTGCGCAGAATATAGCCGCCCTTATTGGTAAACCCGCTCACGGTCGACAACGGATTGGTCAACCTAGGACGACAGGATTGGTAAACCGGAGCCGCCCTATCGACGAAGGTCTAGCTTGGCGCATTCACTGTCGCCGGTAGGCAGATATTCGGGCGACAATCGGGACCAGCGTGCGACGCCGCCAAGCGTGAGACACGTCGGCTACGCCGCAAATCGACACGGTTTGACCGGGCGCAATACCGCACCGATCTTCTAATCTCGGCTTAATTCCGGAGAGAGGCAGATAATTCCGGACGCCACACTGATTGGTAACCTAAGGCCACCCACCACGCGGATTGGTAGCCCACAGGAATAGGTTTGGTAACCCTTATCGAGTGAGGGCCGCTCGTACCTTTCGGCGGGTTCGTTTCAGTTCTAAGCCCGGCTTAATTCTGGACAACGACAGATAATTCTGGACGGCACAGTGGAACTCAACGCGTTGTAAGGATGGCATAGAGAAGCAGTAGCCCTCCAGTCTCGCTACTGGAAAAATTCTGGAAAATGGGTCTGCTTGGCTGGACGCAGAACGTTGTGATTATTCAGCCGGCATTTCTGAAGCTTCTCGAACACAAACAGCTTGCCTTCGCGCACGCTATCTTCGAGCGACTTCGCCTTCGCCAGATGCGCCGCAATCGCGCTGGCCAGCATGCAACCTGTTCCGCGCATCGATATAGCAAGGCGCGGCGTGTCGAAGTGGATGGGTTCATGATCGGAGCGTAACAGAATATCGGCCGATCGGGGACCCGACGCGTGCCCACCCTTGATCAGCAGGGCCTGAGGGCCGACGGCCTGCAGTCTTTGTCCTTGTTGGAGCGCACCGTCCTCATCCGAAGCCGGTTCGGAACCAGTAAGGAGCGCCAGTTCAGGAAGGTTGGGCGTGACAATGCAGCAAAGCGGCATCAAATCGCGCTTCATGGCAGCGATAGCGCCTGCTTCCAGAAGTGCGCGGCCTGAGGTGGAGGCCAGCACAGGGTCGAGTACTGCCGGCACTTGCGGAAATTTGCGCAGCACTGCGGCAACGGCAACAATGATCTTGGCAGTCGCCAGCATGCCGATCTTGATTGTGGCTACGTCGTTGGCCTGTAGCGCGGCACACATCTGATTGGCCACCATGCTGGGTGGCGAATGATGGATTTCGATCACGGCGTCGTGCGTTTGCACCGTTAGCGCTGTGACGGCGAGACAGGTGCGCACGCCAACGGCAGAGATCGTCTCGATGTCGCGTGCTATTCCAGCACCCCCGCTGGAATCTGATCCGCCAACGACAAGCACATGCGGTTCTCGTCTCATCGCCATCGGTCCGTCTTTTCGATCCATTCTCGCGTGCGCGCTTCGGGGTCGAAGCTCAACGTGATGTCCGTGACCACTGCGGCGCTGTTGGCGCCGGCCTCAAAGACGCCGTCGAGGCGGTCGGGGTTGAGGCCGCCGATGGCGACCAATGGGATCGGCGCCACCCGCCGCTTCCACTCGCTGATCCGCTCTAGCCCTTGCGGTGCCCACTTCATTTTCTTCAAAGTGGTGGGATAGATCGGACCGAGCGCGACATAGTCGGGCTCGGCAAACATGGCCGTTTCCAGCTCGACATGATCATGCGTGCTCAATCCGAGCCTGACGCCCGCTGCCCGTATCCTCGAGAGGTCGGCCGTTTGCAAATCCTCCTGGCCCAGATGCACGAAATCGCAGCCTTCCTCGATTGCCAGGCGCCAATAATCATTGATGATGAGCTGGCTTTTGTGTTGGACACACCAGGCCTTCGACTTGCGGATCTCCGCGCGCAGCCCGGTTTCATCCATGGTTTTGATGCGAAGCTGAATCAGCTTGACGCCGAGCGGCGCCAACCTTTCGATCCAGGCGGCGCTGTCGACGATCAGGTAGAAGGGATCGAGCTTCATGAAAAAACGGCCCTGCCGACCATCGGTGTCGATGGCACGGCGACGTCGCGCGGTTCGAGCATTCCCGAACTGAACGCCTCACGACCGGCGTCGACCGCCTTACCGAAAGCACGCGCCATGCCGACCGGATCTGCCGCCTTGGCGACCGCTGTGTTCAGGAGCACGGCGTCAAAGCCGAGTTCCATGACGGTGGCCGCGTGCGACGGCCGTCCGAGCCCCGCATCCACAATCAGCGGGACGCCAGGGAAATATCCGCGCATCGAGCGCAGCGCCGTCATGTTGACCGGTCCCAAGGCGGAACCGATCGGTGCGCACCACGGCATCAGGACCTTGCAGCCCGCTTCCAGCAGCCGCTCGGCGACAACGAGATCGTCGGTGGTATAGGGGAATACCGCAAAGCCGTCCTCGCACAGGATGCGGGCGGCTTCAACCAGACCGAACACATCCGGCTGTAGCGTGTCGTGATTGCCGATCACTTCGAGCTTGATCCAGTTGGTGCCGAAGACCTCGCGCGCCATTTTCGCGGTGGTGACGGCTTCCTTGACGGAGAGGCAGCCGGCGGTATTGGGCAGGGTTCTGGCGCCCAGCGAGCGGATCAACGACCAGAATTGTTCGCCGGCCCTACCGCCCGCCATCTCACGCCGCAACGAGACGGTCACCACCGACGTGCCCGATGCCTTGACTGCATCGGCAAGGATGGCCGGCGAAGGATACTGAGCCGTGCCGAGAAGCAGGCGCGACGAAAGCTCGGTTCCATAAAGCTCCAACATGCTAGCCGCCCTGCATGGGCGAGAGGATTTCGATCCGGTCGCCGTCGCTCAACTGGAACTCCGCGCGGTTGGCTTTGTGCACGAGGTCGCTGTTGACGGCGGTGGCGAGCCAATCGCCCTCATAGTCGAGCGCGGCAAGCAACTCGGCCAGCGTGGTGGCGGCAATCTCACGCGCCTCGCCGTTGACCATCAGTTTCATGAGCATGCTCCTTGGTTCTGTCTTGACTGAAAACCAGGTCGGCAGCCTGGCGCGCCATGGCGGGGGCGAGGAGAAAACCGTGACGATAAAGACCGTTGATCGCGATGATCTCACCGTCTGTTTCGACGCGTGGCAAATTGTCGGGAAATGCCGGACGGACACCCACACCGGTTTCAACGATCTCGGCCTCACCAAAGGCCGGATGGAGGGCATGGGCGGCGCCCAGCAGCTCCATCATGGAACGCGCCGTCACCGGTCCGGCGCTCTGGCTTTCAATCATCGTCGCTCCGATCATGAAACGGTGATCGGTGCGCGGCACGGCATAAAGCGGAAAGCGTGGATGAAGCAAACGGACCGGCCGCGACAGCGAGACATCAGGCGTGCGAAGGATCAGCATTTCGCCGCGAACACCGCGCAGCCTGTCATCGGCCGCTGCCATTCCCATGCAGTCTATCTGACGGGCGAATCCCGAAACAGGCCGGGCGTCGCAGCCGAAGTGGAATTTGACACCCATGGTCGCAAGCTTGTCATGAAGTGCCGCCATCGCCGGGCGTGGGTCGAGGTGAGCCTCGTCGGGGAAGAGCAATCCACGCCGGAAGCGGCCGGCGAGGTCGGGTTCCAGGAGCGCAATTTCGTTTTCATCGACGCGCCGATGCCCTGACGTGCGACTGGCGAACCGGTCAAGCTCACCGGCATCACGCGGCGCGGCCACGACCAATGTCCCGGCCCGTGTCACCTGACCCGACAGCACCGCATCCCACCAGTCGGCAGCATCGCGTCCGAGATCCAGCACCGGCTGCTCCGCGCTTTCGCGCTCGCACCATGGCGCCAGCATGCCGCCGGCGAACCACGACGCGTTGCCACCAAGGCCATGCCGCATCTCGGCGACGGTGACCGTCGCGCCGCGGGCGGCGAGTTCGAAAGCGACGGTGAGGCCGGCAACGCCGGCCCCTTTGACGAGCACCCTCATGATGGTTTGGGAGCCTCTGGCACGACCGGTACGCCAGTCTCGTCCGCCTGCATGTAGAGATCGCCGCCCTCCCGGTATTTTGCCGCCATTGCCGCCATGCCTTCCTTCTGGGCCTCGGCACGGATGTCGTGGGAAATGCGCATGGAGCAGAATTTCGGCCCGCACATCGAACAAAAATGTGCCAGCTTGTGCGCCTCCTTGGGCAAGGTCTGGTCGTGGAAGGACCGTGCGGTTTCGGGGTCGAGCGACAGGTTGAACTG
>NZ_RZPB01000420.1:0-5497 GCF_003998535.1 Mesorhizobium sp. M7A.F.Ca.AU.002.02.1.1
AGCACGATGTCGGCGATGGCATACCAAGGCGCCGCCGCCAAGCACGATCTAGGCAAGGTCGCGGCGTCGCAACGAGCGCCGACCGACAGCTCAGGCCGGAGCAGGGTCAGCCATCGTGCCACACTGTTCCATCATCGCGATCGGGCCTCGCAACCGGTTGGATACCGACATAGGTCGGCGACGATTGTGCCGCCAGCAGGGCTGTCGCGCTCAGCCTCCCTGCGTGGGCTTTGCGTTGACATTTTTCAGTGCCCGTCAGGAGAATAGTCCAGCATCGTCGCCTGAAGGCTTATTGTGGCGGTGCGCACGGCTGTCATCGCATCCTTGATCGCGGTTTCGTCGAAAGGCTCGCTTTCTTCACTCCTCAGCCCGGCCCATTCTGCAACGCCGGCGCTAGCTGCCAAGCCAGTCCCGAATGACTCCATTAAATTCGCGCGGGCGATCGATCATTACCATGTGACCGGCATTGGCGAAAATGTACATATCGGCTTGCGGGGCGCGTTCCAGCAGCTTGATGCCACGCGCCACCGGCACGGTTTCGTCACAGGCCGACCAAGCTAGGAATAGTTTGGCCCGCATGGTGGGCAAATGCGGAAGGAGATGGTCCTCCTGAATCTGGGTATATTCGGTGTCGTCCTTTATCCGGGCAGCCTGCCTGAAGCGTTCCAGTTGACCGGTCTCGCAGGCTAGGCGGTAGTTCTTTCTTAGCAGGTCCACGAACTCCGGCGGATTCTTCATGCTTAGCCTTGCGTTGGTGCGCAGAAAGTCATCCTCTGTATCGCAGCCCTCGAGCACATTATACGCTGCCGCCGCTGCTGCCTGCCAAGCGTGGTCCTCATTCCCGCCGAGACGCGGCGCGGTGGCGCCGCTGCTCACGACGACCACCTTGTCGACCAGACCCGGATTTTCAACGGCGAGCATTGCCGCGATGAAACCGCCTTCGGAATGGCCGACCAGCGCGCATCGGGTGATCCCGAGCGCTTCGATGAAGGCTGACACGTGATGGCGCCGGTCGAGGCGGGGAACGTGTTTCCCATCTGCCGACGCATCTGAGAGACCGAAACCGACCAGATCGGGCGCCAGCACCCGGAACTCATCCGCGAGTGCCGGGATGGTGTTGTGCCAGGTAGACCAGGCGTCGATCGCCAGTGACGAGCCGTGCAGAAGGATCACGGTCGGTCCGCTCCCAGCTTCGAAATAGCGCGTACGGATTCCGCCCGCCGAGACATAATTTTCCTCAGCTCTCGAAGAGGGTAGCGGCGGACGGGCGGCGTCAGGCGCTTGCAAGCGCCGATTAGCTGACGGATTGGTTTTCAAGCTGTTCGATCATCCCGAGTGCGAATTGTGCGGCTTTGCGTACATGTTTTTTTGCAAGCCGCTCGGCATCCGATGCCTTGCGGTTCACCAGGGCGTCGAGCAGGGCTGCCAGCTCTTCTTGAGATGCCTTTCGCCGCTCTGCATTGGAAAGAGAAATCATGCGCAACTGTGAGGCCCGCATATGTATGCTGCGAAGCATCCGTTCCGCCTCGGAATTGTTCGCGCCTGCTATCAAAACGTCGTAAAACCGGGTTTTTGCGGCAATCATTTCGCGCGGTACACCGACGCGATAAGCTTCCATCAGCTCGTCATACATGTCCCCGCAACGCGTGATATGATCGTCAGCCGCATTCTCGCAAAACAACCTGCATATAAGCGCCTCCAGCACTTCGCGAAGATCAAAAATGTCCTTCGCGACCTTAGGATCGACGACAGAGACGATCAGCCCCCGGTTGGGCAGGTTCGTGACTAGGCCCTCGTTCTCGAGCTCGCGCATCGCTTCCCTGAGCGACGTCCGCGAAACGCCCATGCGCTCGCAAAGTGTGCGCTCCACCAGCCGCTCTCCCGGCGCCAGTTCTCCGACGACGATGGCGTTGCGGATGATATCGGCCACCTGCGTATACAGCCGCGGCGCAACATGGACTCGCAGGTCATACACGGCGACTTTGATCCTTTGAAAGGTGCGTGGACGAGTGCAATTTCACAAGCATATCACCTTACCGCAAGGCATTGTGCTCACTCAGTGGCCTGAGGCGTTCAGCGGCCGTGGCTCGTAGGCCCGGTCGATGCAGTCAATCTGTTCGGCGGCAAGCGCTATGTCCAATGCCGCGACGGCCTCGTCGACATGCTCTATCGAGGTTGCTCCAAAGATGGGCGCGGCTATGCCGGGGCGCGCCAATGTCCAAGCGAGAGCCACCTGGGCCGGTGTCTTTCCGATATCAGCGGCAACGGCAGCGACGGCTTCGCGTACGGCGTGGTCGCCCTCGCGGTAGTAATATTTCTGCGTATAGTCGTCGCTTTTCGTGCGCGCCGTCTGCTGGCCGGGATCGCGACGGTCCGCGGCAAGGAAGCCGCGTGCGATGGGGCTGAACGGTATCAGGGCAACCTCATCGTGACTGCAATAGGGAAGCAGTTCCCGCTCGCACTCCCGGTGAGCGGGGTTGTATTCGCATTGCATCGAGATGAACGCCGGAAGGTCACGTGCGCTGGCAGCCGCACGGCATTTTGCGAGTGTCCAGCCGGGCATCGTCGTGACCCCGACATAGAGCGCCTTTCCGGCGCGCACGATGTCCGCCATGGCTTCGACCAGTTCGTCGAGATCTGTATCCTTGTCCCAGATATGTGTCTGGAAGAGATCCACGTGATCGGTTCCAAGGCGGACCAATGAATCATCGATTGCCTTGAACAGATGCTTCCTGGAGTAGCCGCGGCCATTGCAGTGCGAAGCCATCGGGTTGCCCGCCTTGGTGGCGATGACGAAGCTGTCGCGCGGCTGCTGGGAAACGAGTATCTGGCCCAGAATGCGCTCGCTCTCGCCAGCAGAATAGAAGTCGCACGTATCGAAGAAATTGATGCCGTGGTCGAGGGAGCGCGCAAGGATCGGAGCCGACGCCTTCGCATCGAGCACCCAGGCCCGCCATCGCGCGGATCCGAATCCCATCGCGCCGAGGCATAACCGGGATACTTTCAAATTGCTCTTGCCGAGCCTGACGTAGTTCATTTGTCGATCTTTTGCTTGCGTGGTGAGGATTTGGGTTTCTGCCCAGAGTCGCGCAGCAGCGACAGCGCGAAAGCCGCGGACCTTTCAACATACTCGCGCGTGAGCTTTTCGGCGAGGTCGGCATCGCGCGCGCGCAACGCGTCGAAAATGCCGTTGAGCAAAGCCATCGTGTTCCTACGTCGTTCAGCCGATGCGACGCGGGTGGTGATGGTGCGCAGATAAGTGACGCGGGCACGTAGCAGAAAGGTCATTTGCCTGGTGATGTCGTTGCCTGCGCCTTGCATGATGATCTCCCACACCGCATCGAGCTTCTCGGCATGCTGCCGGGCGAGCTCGGCGGTGTCGGTTTTGCCCGCTTCTGAAATACGCGCCGCCAATTCGTCCATTTGTCCCAGGCTGGCCCGTTCGACAAACATGCGCGTCATCGCCGATTCGAGGATTGCGCGGGCCTCGTAGATTTGCCGGATTTCCTGTTCCGACAGACGCGTCACGAACATGCCCTTGCCGGCTATCCGAGTGACGAGCCCTTCGGATTCAAGCTGGCTAAGCGCTTCCCGGATGCTTGTGCGGCTTACGCCGGTCTGCTCGGCCAGCTTCCGTTCCACCAGCTTGTCACCCGGCTTGAACACCTCGTTGAGCAGCGCCTCGCGCAACGTGACAACGGTCTGCTCGCGCAACGTCGGCGAACCAGCAATCGACCACCCAGTCCATTCATGCATCGCGGCTCTCCCGTCGTTCCTGTCATCACAGCTACGCGTTCGATTCATTCACCACAAGTAGCCCATTTAAATACGGTTGACCATATGTTTGCCTGTTGGTATACCAAAAAGATGAGCTTGAACGGGAGTGCCTAGAATGGCGCTGATGCGCACCAAAGATGGTCTGATCGCCTATAAGAGAAGCGGTGAGGGTCATCCTCTCGTGCTGGTGCACGGTGTCGGCGCCAATCTAGAAAGCTGGGACGGCGTTAGCCGCGAACTGGAAGGCAGTTTTGACGTTGTTCGTTCCGACCTGCGCGGGCATGGCCAGTCCGCGCGCATCGACTCGGAATATTCCGTCGAGAAGTTCGCCGCCGACATCGTTAAGGTGATGGACGAAGCGGGCGTGCGCAAAGCCCATCTGGTCGGCTTTTCGCTAGGTGGTCTGATCGCGCAGGAGCTGGCCTACTCCTATCCAGCTCGCTTCGAGCGTGTCGTTCTTCTTTCCGCCGTTGCTGGCCGCACACCGGCCGAACGGGAAAAGGTTGTGGCGCGCCTGCGGATGATCCGCGACGGTGGCATGGATGCAATCGTCGGGGCCGCGCACGACCGCTGGTTCACCAAGGAGTTTGCCGATCGCCACCCGGATGTAATCGAGCAGAGAATTGCCGAGCTCAAGGCTGTCCATGTGCCTTCCTATCTGGAGGCGTATCGGGTGTTCGGCCTTACCGAACTCGTGGATCGGCTTGCCGAAATCAGGCAGCCGACGCTGGTGATGACGGGCGAATTTGATCAGGGGTCGAATATCCGAATGGCCGAGACGATGCACCGGCTGATCCCTGATTCGGAATTGCGCATTTTGACCGGCCTGAAGCACAGCGTCCTGGTCGAGGCATCCAAACTGGTGTCCGACCACGTCCGCGAGTTTCTCTTGCGCCCACGCTGAAAATGAAGGGAAGACGAATGAACGAGACGTTATTTGAGCGTGGACTGGAGCGCCGCAAGGCGACGCTGGGCAGCGAATACGTTGAAAATTCACTGAGCAAAGCGACCGAATTTTCCAAGGGCTTTCAGGCGCTTGTTACAGAATATTGCTGGGGAGCTGCATGGGGCGACGACAGGCTGAATGCCAAGACCCGCAGCATGCTGAACATCGTGATGATTGCCGCGCTCAACCGCATGGATGAGTGGGAACTCCATTTTCGCGGCGCCCTTCGCAACGGTGTCACCCGTGATGAGCTGGACGCGCTGATAACCCATCTCACGATCTATTGTGGCGTTCCTGTCGGCGTCGAATGCCATCGCATCGCCAACCGCGTCCTTGCCGAGCGCGCAGCCGGCGGAGCGGAAAAATGACTGGCGTCTTGATCCGCAAGATCGTCGATTTCGTCGAGGACACGCTTGTCGAAGGGGGTCGCGCCGCGCCTGTTCCGCTTCGCATGGCCGCCTGCGCGGCGGTAATCCGTAATCCCTGGGCGGG
Source organism: Mesorhizobium sp. M7A.F.Ca.AU.002.02.1.1 (assembly GCF_003998535.1). Taxonomy (NCBI): domain Bacteria; kingdom Pseudomonadati; phylum Pseudomonadota; class Alphaproteobacteria; order Hyphomicrobiales; family Phyllobacteriaceae; genus Mesorhizobium; species Mesorhizobium sp. M7A.F.Ca.AU.002.02.1.1. Next base: position 5,216 of record NZ_RZPB01000420.1, read on the forward strand.
ATCGGCATTCGTCGAGGATCTTCAGCCGCACATTATGGAGCACGCCACGGCTCTCACGGACGCCCTCGTGCCTCGCCTAGTGGCGATCATGGGCGGTCCAGACCGGATAGAAGCGTTTGGAAAGTGCGCGGTGACCGGAACGGACGGTGAAGTCGAACATGCCGCCGGCCTGATCCACACGCTGCATTTCGGCAATGTCTTCCGCATCGCCGCCGGTGGAGATTCCTTTCTCCCCTTCACCAACAAACGTGCCGGCGCCGGCACCTCACTCACCGTTCCTTT
>NZ_RZPB01000421.1:0-5485 GCF_003998535.1 Mesorhizobium sp. M7A.F.Ca.AU.002.02.1.1
TTCCAGGCCTGTTTCTCTCAGGCCCATCGGGTCGAAACCCGCGACATCAGTCTTTCATCGATTGTTCGCGCAGCGAGTCGGCGAGCAGGTTCAAGCCCAGCACGAACGACATCAGTGCGATGGTCGGCGGCAGCGCCGGATGGATGAAGGAGCGCAGCAGGCGGCTGGCGTCCTTGATCGCGGTGCCCCAGTCCGGACTTTCCGGCGCCAGGCCAAGGCCGAAATAACCGAGCGTGCCGAGCAGGATGGTGGTGTAGCCGATGCGCAGGCAGGCATCGACGATCAATGGCCCGCGCGCATTGGGCAGGATCTCCCACAGCATGATGTACCAGGGCGATTCACCGCGCGTCTGCGCCGCCGCCACATAGTCGCGCGTCTTGATGTCCATCACCAGGCCACGCACGATGCGGAACACGCCGGGGCTGGAGGCGAACACCACCGCCACGAAGATGTTGAGCTGGTTTGGATCGATATGGACGATGTGCAGCGGGTCCTTATCGAACACAAGGCCGAGATAGATCCAGCCACCGAGGATCAGGGTGATGCCGAGCAGGATGTAGAGCCGGTCGGGCCGGTTCTTGTAGCGGGTCCAGAACAGCACGCTGAAGAAGATGATCGGGAACAGGAAGAACACGCCGGCCATGCCGTACGGGATCGGCGTGTCCATGATACCCGGCGTCACCAAGAGGTAGAACAGCAGGATCACCGGGAAGGCGAGCACAAGGTTGGCCAGGAACGACAGCACGGTGTCGATCTTGCCGCCGTAATAGCCGGCGGGCAGGCCGAGCGTGATGCCGACCATCAGCGCGAAGCCGGTCGCGGCAGGCGCGATGATCAGCACGATCTGGCTGCCATAGACCATGCGCGAAAACACGTCGCGCGCCAGCTTGTCGCCGCCGAACAGATAGGTCAGCCCCGACTGCGGTTCGACGGCGCCCGGCAGCACGTCCTTCATGATCGGAATCTGGGCCAGCGGATCGAAGGGCGATATGGTCGCGGCGAAGATCGCCGTGAACAGCCAGAACAGGCAGATGCCGACGCCGACAATGCCGACACCGCTGTCGAACAGCTGGCCGTAGAGCGCCAGCTTCTTCTTGTAGGCGAAGCTCGCGCCCATGACGATGACGAGCGCGATCCAGACCGGCCAGAAGCGCGACAGCACTTCGAAAACGACGGTGAAGCCACTGATGTATTGAACCGGCATCGGCTTCGCTCCCTACTGAACTCTGATACGCGGATTGAGAAATGCGTAGCCGACATCGGAAATGAGCTGCGTGATCAAGACGATGAACACCGAGACCAGCGAGCAGCCGAGCAAAAGGTCGATATCGTTGTTGCCGGCCGCCTCGACCAGCGTGTAGCCGAAGCCCTGGTAGCGGAACATCACCTCGACGATGACGACGCCGGTGAGCAGCCAAGGGAATTGCAGCATGATGACGGTGAACGGTGCGATCAGCGCGTTGCGCAAGGCATGTTTGACCACCACGCTGCCGAAGGAGAGACCCTTCAACCGCGCAGTACGGATATATTGCTGCGTCATCACTTCGACCATCGAAGCTCGCGTCATGCGGGCGATATAGCCGATGCCGTAGATCGCCAGCGTCATCACCGGCAGTGTGAAATTGTAGAAGGTGATGCCCTGGCTGGCCGAAGCCGCCGAGCCGTTCAGCCAGCCTAGCCATGAGGCGAAGATGACGGTGAAGATGACGCCCGACACATATTCAGGCGTCGCCGTCGAGGCGATCGACGCCACGGACAGCACCCGGTCGGTTCGCGACCCCTCACGCATGCCGGCCAGAATGCCGATCAGCAGCGAGATCGGCACCATCACCGCCAGCACCCAGAACATCAGGATGCCCGTAGCGCCGAGTGCCGGAAACAGTTTTGAGGCGACGGTCGCCTTGAACTTGGTCGAGCAGCCGAAATCGCCCTGGAAAACGCCGGCAAAGGTCGGCACGAGCGGATCGTTGCAGAAGGAGAAACGCTGCGCCGGCTTGCCGGTCGCCGGGTCGGTTACCGGCTGCTTGGGCAAGACACCAAGCCACTGGCCGTAGCGGACGAAGAAGTTCTGCCGGTAGCCATGGTTGACCAGCCAGCTCTCGAGCTGCTCGGCCGACGTATGCATTTCGGTCTGGCTGATCGCCAGCTTCTTCAGATTGGGTTCGAGGTTGATCAGGAAGAAGACGACCATGGTCAGGCACAGCATCGTCAATGCCATGGTGCCAAGACGCCTGATAACGAAGGAAAGCATGGCGGCCCCCTGCCGATGGGTTGGGGTTTGAGCCGGCTATGAAAGCCAACCCTGCCGTGACCGGCGGGGCTGGCTGTCAAACAGGCCTTCGGATGCGATCAACCCTGTTTTTGTTGCATGGCCTTGCCCGCGAGTCCGCAACTTTTTTGAGAATGTGCGGACCAGCAGGGACGGACAATGCAAAGAGCGAGGGAAGGGAGCGAGCCCCTTCCCTCCATGTCGATGCGATATCAAGCCTGGTCGAGCCAGACCTTGCCGTAGTCGCGCTCGAAGGTCGGGTGCATCTTGTAGTTCTGCACCGCCTTCACCGAGTGGCTGTAGAGCTTGCGCCAGTACGGCTGGATCATGATGCCGGAATCCTGCAGTATCTGCTCGATGTCCTTCATCATGTCCTTGCGCTTGGCGGCGTCGGCAACGGCGAGCGCCGCATTGAGCTTGGCATCCCAGTCCGGATTCGACCAGCCGGCCTCGTTCCAGGCCTCGCCGGTGCGATAGGCGATGGCCAGAACCTGGACGCCGAGCGGACGCATGTTCCAGTTGGTCATCGACAGCGGATACTTCGTCCAGTCGTTCCAGAACGTGGAACCCGGCAGAACGGTGCGCTTCACCTTGATGCCGGCGTCGCGCAGCTGGGCGGCGATCGCATCGCCGGTGTTCTTATGCCAGTCTTCGTCGACGGTGATCAGCTCGTGTTCGAAGTCGGCTTGGCCGGCTTCCGCCATCAGCGCCTTCGCCTTGGCCGGATCACGGGCAACCTTGGGCAGCTCGTAATATTCCGGATGGATCGAGCAGACATGGTGGTTTTCGGCGACCGAGCCGGCATTGCCGTAGCCGAGCTGCAAGACGACATTGTTGTCGACCGCAAGCTGCAGCGCGTTGCGCACCTTCTGGTCGCCATAGGGCTTGTTGTTGACGTTGGTGCGGCAGACGATGGTCGACGCGGTGACGATTTCCGACTTCACCAGGTCCATGCCGTCGAGGATCGACACATAGTCGGCCGAAGTCTCGAAGTTGGTGTGCACTTCGCCGGCCTCGAAAGCGCTGACCATGGCTGCCGGATCGGTGCCGTAGTCGATGAATTCCAGGCCATCGAGGAACACTTCGCCGTCCCACCACTTGTCATCGGTGCGGCGCTTGTAGACCACCTTCTGACCGACATCGTAGGAGACGAGTTCGAACGGACCGGTGCCGATCGGGCAGGCCTTGAAGTCGCCGCCCTTCTCATCGAAGGTCTTGTGGACGATCAGCCCGGGATAGTCGCACATGTTCGGAATCAGCGCGATGTCCGGCTTGCTGAGCTTAAGCACGACCGTGTGGTCGTCCGGCTTGGTCACGGCGCTCTCGTCGAGCTTGTCGTCCTTGACCAGCGAGCCGAGACGGCCGGGCATGGAATTGCCTTCGGCTTTCTTGTCAGCCCAGCGCTTCAGGTTGAAGATGACGTCATCGGCGGTGAAGGCATCGCCATTCGACCAGGTGACGCCCTTGCGCACATGCAGCGTATACTGCGTGGCGTCGTCGTTGACGTCCCAGCTTTCCAGCAGATAGGGGCGAAACGTGTATTCGGAGGTGTACTTGACCAGCGGCTCGAGCGCCTGGCGCTCGGCATTGGCGATTTCCGACCAGTCGGCCTTGCGCGGGTCCTTGGGATCTTTGATCCACTGGGCGATCTTCAGCGTGCCGCCCTTCTTGCCCTTTACCTCTTCGGCCTTCGCCGGCGTCGGATCGGCGAGGCCGAGCAAGCCGTAAGCCATTGCCGTCGATGCGCCGAAGACGCTGGCCATGGCCAGGAATTCGCGGCGGTCCACCTTGCCTGCCTTGGCTTCTTCGGCCATGGCCAGGATGTGATCCGGAACGCGATCGCCATTACTCTTATAAATTGTCATGACTTAACTCCCATTGTTGGCTTTCCGCCTTTTAACATTCCGCATCCAGGCCATGATGTCAAAGACGGCGTGGATTGAGAACATGTTAGGGAATGTGCAACTTTGAAAGGGGAGCGGTTCGCGTGATAACGACAGTCTTGGCGCAAATTTGCTACTGTCCGACGGATTCTTCTGGAATCGCGATAGTCGATTAAACTGAGACATTTACTCTGGCCCGCACAGCACCAGAATCGATCCACCATGAGGCCAAAAGCCCCGCCGGACTGTCAGTATTCCTTCTCGTAGAAGATGCCGCCCTTGGCTTCGCCGGCATCGTTGGCCTCGCCGCGCAGCTTGACGCCGCGCCCGACATTGAGGTCGATCGTCGCCTTGCCCGAGCCAGGCTTGTCGCCCTTCTGGATGGTGACATAGGTGCGGTCGTTGAGGTATTTGCCGGCCGAAACCGCCGTGCCGCCCTGGTCGTCGGTGGTGACGTCGAGATCGTCGACGCCAATTGCGCTGCGCAGGTTTTCCAGCAGCGACGTCGAGCCGCCGACGCCGGCCAGCTGCCCCGCCGCTTCGGCGAGCTGGGCGATCTGCAGCGGCGACAGGTTCGACATCGAGCGGCCGAAGATCAATTGCGCCAGCACCTCATCCTCGGGCAGCGCCGGCACCGAGGAGAAGGTGAACTTCGGATTGGTCGCTTCGCCCGACACCACGATGGTGACGGTGGCGCTGGTCGTCGTCGTGGTCGCCGTCAAATTGAGATAGGGCACCAGCGAGCCGGAAAACCCGACCGTGCCTTCGGTGAAGGTCAGCCGCTTGCCGAGGATCGACAGTCGTCCGCGCTGCAAGGTGAAGGTGCCGACCGCTTGCGGCGACGAGGCCGGGCCGGTCAGCTTCAGCGAGCCGCCAAGTTCGGCATCAACGCCCCTGCCCTGGATGAAGATCTGATTCGGCGCGTTGACCGTGACATCGAGCGCAAGGCCGCTACCGCCGCCCTTGCCGCTGGTCGTCGGCGGCCGCAGCGCCTTGTCCTGCGCCTTGACCGCGCCCGGCGCGTTCTTGTGCTTGACGTCGAGCGCCGCCAGCGAGCCCGGCAATTTGTCGGGAACGGTGATCACCGTCTTGGCGAGATTGACGGTACCGGCGATGACCGGTGCGGAGGTCAGCGGTCCCTTGATCGTCAGGTCGCCGCCGAGATTGGCGGTCACCACCCTGCCGTCCGTATAGCGGCCGTCGACCAGCTTGATCGACAGGTCGGCCGGGAAACCCTGCGCCGGGTTGATGCCGACCGTGCCGCTGGCCGACAGGCCGCCGCGCGTCGACAGCGTTCCGGTCAGCCGGTTGATCCTGGCGACGCCGCCGGCAA
>NZ_RZPB01000422.1:0-5475 GCF_003998535.1 Mesorhizobium sp. M7A.F.Ca.AU.002.02.1.1
TCCTCGGGCAGAGCGAAGAAGCGCTTGCTGGCTTCGCGAACCGCTTCGACGTCGGCACGCGGGATCGGATGCCCGACGACATAGAGGAAGCCGATCGTCTCGAGATGGCGGCGCAGTGTCGCCGCCGTCGCGGCGATCGCTTCCTGGTCATCGCCATAGAGCGCCGACACATCGATGATCGGAATTTCGGAAAAGTCGCCGCGTGCGTCCATTCGAACACCTTCTCTTGAACATAAGATACAGTACTGTATTTCTACACATCCAAATCGCCTCAGCAATAGGCTTTCGAGCGCAACGGGAAAAACGCGGCACAATGGCACCACGCAAGATAATCATCGACACCGACCCAGGTCAGGATGACGCGTTCGCGATCCTTTTCGCGCTAGGCTCGCCAGCCGAACTCGAGGTAGTCGGCATCACGACAGTCGGCGGCAACGTGCCGCTTGCCCTAACGTCGAAGAATGCGCTCAAGGTCGTGGAACTTGCCGGACGACCCGATGTGCCGGTCTATGCCGGCTGCCCGGCGCCGATGGTGCGCAAGCTGATCACGGCCGAGTATGTTCACGGCGAAACGGGCCTCGACGGCGCCGATCTGCCCGAACCCGTCACACCGCTGCAGAGCGAGCACGCAGTCAATTACCTGGTGCGCACGATCATGGATGCGCCGGAAGGCGCGTTGACCGTCTGCACGCTCGGGCCGATGACCAACCTGGCCATGGCCATGACCATGGAACCGAAAATCGTCCCTCGGCTGCGCGAAGTCGTGCTGATGGGCGGGGGCTTTTTTCAAGGCGGCAATGCCACGCCTGCCGCGGAGTTCAACATCTTTGTCGATCCGCATGCCGCGCACAAAGTGTTCGACAGCGGCGTCCCGGTGACGATGGCCGGCATCGACTGCACCTACACTGCCCTGATGACGCCTGAATGGCTCGACGCCCTGCGCGCCACCGGCAGTCGCGCGGCGATCGAGGCCGCCAACATGGCCGACTTCTATCGCCAATACGGCACCCACAAATTCGCGACGGCGGCGCGTCCCATCCACGATGCGTGCGTCACCGGTTACCTTCTGGCCCCGGGGATCTACGAGCAGCGCCAGTGCGCCGTGACGGTCGATATCGTCTCGCCCGAAACCATAGGCATGACCGTCGTCGACTGGTGGCACGTCACCGGCCGCCGCAAGAACTGCAATGTCCTGCGCCGGATCGATCCGGCGCCGTTCTTCACGCTGATGCTGGAGCGGATCAGTGCACTGCCCTGAAAATGCGTATCCGGCGATAGACGGTGACACGGAGAATTGCGAAGCAGTCACGGGGCGGTTCGATAGGCGAATCGGCCATGCGCGTTGCGCGCGGCGACGAAGGTCTCGAATTTCATGAACGGGAAAGGCGTGCTGGCGAAAACGAAACGACCGCCTCGACCGGCGGTGCGATCAAAAGCGGCGCGGCAGACGCTCAGCCGTGAGGCCTGGATTGCGGCGGCGCGCAAGGTGCTGGAAAAGCGCGGCATCGGCGAGGTCAAGATCGACCGCCTGGCGCAGCAGTTGAAGGTCACGCGGGGCAGCTTCTATTTCCATTTTGCCAGCCTGGCGGACCTTCGCGGCGGCCTCTTGCAGGAATGGCGAAACAGCAATTGCGCGCCGTTCTGGGCGATGCGCGAGATCCACGACATAGACGGCCTGCAGTTCTTCACCGACATCGTGCATGTCTGGGTGGATGAAGCCCCTTTCAGCCCGCTGCTTGACTTGGCTGTTCGCGATTGGTCACGGACATCGAAAAAGCTCGCTCAGGAAGTCAAGGACATCGACGATCTGCGCATCGCGCTGCTCATCCGGGCGTTCCGCGCCATGGGCTATTCGGAAGACGAGAGCATCGTGCGGGCGCGCATCACCTATTTCCACCAGATCGGCCAGTACGCACTGTCCTTCAAGGAAGACCCGGCCGTGCGCCGCCGCTACCAGCCACTGTTCGGAGAAGTGCTGCTCGGACCGCTCGTTCAAGAACCCGGCACGGCGCCGAAGTCGACGGAGATGCGGGCCGATCGTCGTTAGGACCTCTGGCTGGAAACAGTCGTGCCATCTGGAACGGTCGGGCCGCGTTGTGGCGAGGAGCAGCACCTGTCGCAAAATCGCCATAGGCGGCAGTAAACTTCGAAGCCATTGTCCTTCAATCTCCGGAACCGTGCTAGAGAGCGCTACCGATTGAATAGCGCCTGCTGGTTCGAGGTCCCATTGACAAAACGGCTATCGGATTTCGACGTTGGCTTGCTGCTGACACTCGATGCGCTGTTGAAGCACCAGAACGTCACCCATGCGGCGTCGAGATTGAACATTACCCAATCGGCCTTGTCGGCCCGCCTGACGCGGCTGCGTCAATTGCTGAACGACCCTGGCACTTGAGCCCGAACTCGTCCGGCTGCTCGGTTGAGCGATTTCGTGAATACTGCTCATCTGTTCGACCCCGCCACAAGCAAACGTGTCTATCGCATTGCCGCAACGGACAATCCGGCAGCGATCCTGGCTCCGGACCTCATTCCGCGGTTCAAATCCCAAGCTCCCAACGCAAAGGTCGCCTTTACGGTGCCCGACAAGCCGAGGATCGTCGAGCACCTGGAGCAGGGCGACATCGATCTCTTCATCGGAGCCGCGGAAGACGTTCGAGTGGCCTGATCAGGCAGAAACTGTTCGAAGAGGAATTCGTCACCGCCCAGGGGCACGGCCATCCGCGCGGCAAGGGACCGATCACCCTGGACGAATTCTGTGCCCTCGACCATCTGCTCATTTCGACGATGCAGCGCCATGGCGGCGTGGACGCCCCACCGATGTTGGATGCCAATCGGGGTTTACAGCCGACGTCGGCCATTGCCCAGCCGCAGCGCGAGCCAGCCCTCAAGCGCCAACCTGAGCCAGAGTTCATGGCACAAATATAAGAAATATGTATGTAAGAAATACCACGATATGGACAGCGCCCGTCAAGAATGTTGTTCTTTCAGTACTAAAGCTCACATTGCATATGAAGAGCGCTAAAATCAAAAGCACTGTGTCAGTCGCTGGAAGCCCCAGGGTTAACCCTCTGCCCGTCAGCAGGCTGGCGGCTGCGACCGCCGGTATTGTCAAACCGATTGTGGCGCAAGCGGAACCCATCGCGACATTCAAACCGCGTTGCAGCTCATTGTTGAGTGAAGCGCGAACCGCCGAAATGGCCTCCGGCATCAACACCAGCCCGGCGATCATTGCCCCCACAATACTGTCAGCCTGGGTCACCTGGTAGGCAACGAGCGTATCTTCGACGCTTGCCGCGACCTGCTCGGCGAGCATGACAATGCCGATCAGGCCGGCCATCAGCAACAGAGCGCTGGCAAAGACGCTTTCGTGAGGAGCAGTCCGCAGCGAAACGCCGTGGGCCTGCCCTTCGACAAAGTCTTCTCGGTGGCGGACAGTCTGCGCGAACACAAAACTTGCATAAAGCAGCACCGAAAGCACGCTCACAAAGCCAAGTTGAGCTGCCGAAAATGTGCCCGGCCCCGTAGCTTGTGTGTAGGTCGGCAGAATAAGCGTCATGATGGTCAGCGCGATCAGAACCGCCAAATATGCGCTGGTCCCTTGTCGAACAATTGCCTGCTTGCGATGGCGCCAGCCGCCAAGCGCAAGACACGTGCCGACGACGCCGGTAGATGCAATCATCACCGTTGAAAAGACGGACTCACGTGCAAGCGTAGGGTTGTTCTCTCCATGCAGCATCATGGAAACGATGATCGACACCTCGATTGCCGTCACGGCAAAAGTCAGCACCAATGTGCCGTAGGGCTCTCCTACACGCCGAGCCACCGCCTCGGCGTGGTCGAGCACCACGAAAATGGTGGTGAACATGATCGCACTCGAAAGCGCTCCGACGAGTATCCTGACGCCCAGCGAACCTTCGTCCGCCGACAGCCCGCCTGCCCTGACGGCGACAGCCATCACCAAGGCGGCCAGCGGCATCGCATATGAAGTCACCGAACGTCCGAAACCGCTCATGCAAGCCCCTGCGCGCTGCTGCGAACCGTGGCTGCATTCGCGCACCGACAGATCGAAGCGTTCACCCGTTCACGCCGTCTTCTGCGTCACCAAGCCCAGTTCCTCCACCATCGCCTCGCGCATCAGGAACTTCTGCGGCTTGCCGGTCACCGTCATCGGCAATTCGGTGCGGAAGCGGATGTGGCGGGGGATCTTGTAATGGGCGATCTGGCCGGCGCAGAAGTTTCTGACCTCCTGCTCGGTGGCGATCTGGCCGGGCTTGAGCACGATCCAGGCGCACAGCTCCTCGCCATATTTGGCGTCGGGAATACCGAACACCTGCACCTCCTTGACCTTTGGATGGCGGTAGAGGAATTCCTCGACCTCCCTGGGATAGACGTTCTCGCCGCCGCGGATGACCATGTCCTTGACCCGGCCGACGATGTTGCAATAGCCCTCGGCGTCGATGGTGGCGAGGTCGCCGGTGTGCATCCAGCCGTCGGCGTCGATCGCCTCGCGGGTCTTGTCGTCGTCGTCCCAGTAACCCTTCATCACCGAATAGCCGCGCGTGCAAAGCTCACCCGGTACGCCGACCGCAACTGTAGCGCCATCGGCATCGACCGCCTTGACCTCGACATGGGGGTGGATGCGCCCGACGGTCGAGACGCGCTTTTCCAGGGGGTCGTCGACGCCGCTCTGGAACGACACCGGGCTGGTCTCGGTCATGCCGTAGGCGATGGTCACCTGTTCCATATGCATCAGCGACACCACCTTTTTCATCACCTCGATCGGGCATGGCGAACCGGCCATGATGCCGGTGCGCAGGCTGGAGAGATCGAAGGCGGAAAAATCCGGATGATCCAGCAGAGCAACGAACATGGTCGGTACGCCATAGAGCCCGGTGCAGCGTTCCTGAGCCACCGCCTTCAGCGTGGCGCCGGCGTCGAACCCTTCTCCCGGGAAAACCATGGTGGCGCCTTTCGAGACGCAACCCATCGTGCCCATCGACATGCCGAAGCAGTGGTAGAGCGGCACTGGTATGCAGAGCCGGTCGTCGGCGGTCAGCTTGATCGCCGAAGTGACGAAATTGCCGTTGTTGACGATGTTGCCGTGGGTCAGCGTCGCGCCCTTGGGGGCTCCCGTGGTGCCTGAGGTGAACTGGATGTTGATGGCTTCGCCCGGCTTCAGCTTCTCAGAGATGCGGTCGAGGCTGTCATGCTCGTCACGCCCGGCCATGGCCAGCACATCACCGAAATTGAACATGCCGGGCGAGTTCTCGTCACCCATGCGGATGACGATCTTCAACGCCGGCAGTTTTTGTGCCTTGAGCTTGCCCGGCGTGGCCTTGGCGATCTCGGGTGCCAGCGTCTCGATCATGCCGAGATAATCTGACGTCTTGAACCTGGCAGCGGTGACCAGCGCCTTGCAGCCGACCTTGTTCAGCGCATAGTCGAGCTCGGTCAACCGGTAGGCCGGGTTGATGT
>NZ_RZPB01000423.1:0-5445 GCF_003998535.1 Mesorhizobium sp. M7A.F.Ca.AU.002.02.1.1
CTCCTATGTCGATGATTTGAAACGAGGCGAGACGGTCGTCTTCGAGAATGCCGAGACAGACCCGCGAACCCACGACCATGCCGAGGCTCTCAAAGCAATCAGCGCCCAATCCGTCATCAACATGCCGGTTACGGAGCGCGGCGGGTTGGTTGCGTTATTGTACCTCAATCACTCCGAGCCAAGACACTGGACGCCGGCCGAGGTTGCTCTGGTTTCGGAAGTGGCTGACCGGACGCGCACCGCAATTGAACGGCTTCGTGCGGAGAAGGCCCTGCGTGAAAATGCCGAGCGCCTGGCCTTTCTGGATCGCCTCGGCAGAGAGATATCCCCGGCGACAGATGCCGACGCTGTCATGGAGGTCACCACCCGTCTACTTGGCGAACATCTAGGCGTTTCGATTTGCGCCTACGCTGACATGGAGCCGGACCAGGACCACTTCACCATTCGCGGCGACTGGAGCGCTCCTGGCTCGCCTAGCATCAGGGGATACTACAGTCTTGCCGATTTCGGTCGCCTCGCTGTTGGCAATCTGACCGCCAATCGGCCGCTCGTCATCAACGACAATCTCGAGGAAATTGCGCCCGAGGAAGCAAAGACCTTTCAGGACATCGGCATAACGGCAACGATCTGCATGCCCTTGGTCAAGCAAGGCCGGCTGGCTGCGCTAATGGCCGTTCACGACACGCAGCGCCGCGTCTGGTCGCAGCGCGAACTGTCCTTGCTGGCGGAGGTGACAGAGCGGTCATGGGCTCACATCGAGCGCGTCCGCTCGGAACAGGCTGCCCGAGCGAGCGAGGAGCGGCTAAGGCTAGCGACCGATGCGGCCGCTATCGGAACGTGGGACTATGATCCCATCACAAGGGTGCTGCGTTGGGACGACCGATGCAAAGCTCTCTTCGGTCTGCCACCTGAGGCGGAGGTGACATATGAGAGCGCGTTCCTGGCCGGTCTCCATCCAGAAGACCGTGAACGGGCGGATGAGGCCGTACGCCGGGCGCTCGCGCCGGGCGAGTCTTCCCGCTACGACATCGAATATCGGACGATCGGGCTGCGCGACGGAAAGGAGCGTTGGATAGCTGCAACGGGCGAATCTCTTTTCCGGTCCGGACGCGCGGTGCGTTTCATCGGCACCGTCATGGATATTACCGCGCGAAAGCGGGTGGAGAACCAGCTTCAGATGATGAATGCGACTGCCGCCGCCGTGGCAGCCGAGCTGGACGTGGAGCGCATTGTCCAGATTGTCACCGACGCTGGCGTCGCGCTGTCAGGCGCGCAATTCGGAGCTTTTTTCTACAATGTCCTCGATGACACGGGGGACAGCTATGTGCTCTACGCCCTGTCGGGAGCGCCACGCTCCGCTTTCGAAAATTTTCCCATGCCACGCAACACGGCCGTGTTCGAGCCTACTTTTCGCGGGACGGGCGTGGTGCGTTCCGATGATATCCTCATGGATGTGCGCTATGGAAAAAATTCGCCGAGGAAGGGAATGCCGGAAGGCCATCTTCCCGTGCGATCCTATCTTGCCGTGCCGGTCATTTCGCGATCGGGCGAAGTGCTGGGTGGGCTGTTCTTCGGACATTCCGGTTGCGGTGTCTTTGCCGCAGAGCATGAGACAGCCTTGCTGGGGCTGGCCGGTCATGCCGCCACGGCAATCGACAACTCCCGACTGTTCAAAGCGCTGCAGACGCTCAACGCCACTCTTGAGCAGCGTGTGGCTGAGGAAGTTGCCGAACGCGTCCGAGCAGAAGAGCACCTGCGCCAGGCGCAGAAGATGGAGGCCGTGGGACAGCTTACCGGTGGCATCGCCCACGACTTCAACAATATGCTGGCTGTCATCATTGGCGGTTTGAATCTCGTGCAGCGCAAGCTCCGAAACGGCGACACGAACGTGAACCACTTCGTCACCGGTGCAATCGATGGGGCACAACGCGCTGCGGAACTTACCAAGCGGCTGCTTGCCTTCTCTCGCCAGCAGCCCTTGGCACCGACGCGCCTGAATCCTAATCGACTCGTCTCCGGCATGAGCGAACTGCTGAGCCGAACGCTTGGAGAGACCATAGCAATCGAGACGGTGCTCGCCGCTGGGCTATGGCATGTGGAGGCCGATGCAGGGCAATTGGAAAGCGCATTGCTCAACCTTTGCGTCAACGCACGCGATGCCATGCCCGGCGGCGGAAAGCTCACGATTGAAACGTCTAACGCCCATATTGACGATCGGTATGCGAGAGAAAACGCGATCTCCTCGGGCCAGTATGTGATGATAGCGGTCACCGATTCCGGAACGGGCATGACTGCGGACGTGCTGGCAAGAGCCTTCGATCCGTTCTTCACCACAAAGGGAGTCGGCAAGGGTACCGGATTGGGACTTAGCCAAGTGTATGGGTTTGTTCGTCAGTCCGGCGGCAGCGTCAAGATCTATTCCGAACTCGGTGTCGGAACCACCTTGAAGATCTATCTACCGCGGTCGCATGGCGGCATTCCCGACAGCCCGGCCGCCGCCTTGGCGGGCGAGCATCCGGGACATTCAGACGAGGTCATCATGATCGTCGAGGATGAAGATCGTGTACGCCTGATGGCCGCAGAAGCGCTGCGAGAACTGGGCTATTCCGTCCTGGAAATGTCGGGGCCACGAGATGCACTTGCCGCCGTGGAGAGCGGGCATGTGCCTTCGCTTCTGTTCACCGATGTGGTCATGCCGGAAATGTCAGGCCGCGAACTGGTGGACAAGGTCAGGACATCGCACCCGTCACTAAAGGTGCTCTACACCACCGGCTACACGCGAAACGCGATTGTTCACAATGGCACGCTCGATTTTGGAACGGAGCTTTTGACCAAACCCTACACGATCGACGAGCTGGCCGAGAAGGTCCGAAAGGTGCTCGATCGAAAGTAACGATCGGCCAGAGGCGATGTACTCAAGCGGCCGACCCAAATCCACTGCAGGCACGGCGGGGCGGTATGATGTCTCGCCGGAACCAGGGGGACTGCCGCGAGTTCTCTGGAATGGCAAATCATCCGATCACCAGCGCCCTTACCTCAATCGGCACACTGACTTCCCGTCCCGCTGCGTTCCTGGTCTTGTTGGCCTACGCAATTCTTTGGATGATTTTCGAGCGACAGAGCTTGGATTGGCATGGAGCCGCAACATTGTTCACCTGGGCGATGACGCTGTTCATCCAGCGTGCGGAGCACCGCGACACTCAAGCGATCCATGCCAAGCTGGACGAGATCCTGCGGTCAGATCACGCGGCTTCAAACATCACCCGGATCGACGATGAAGAGCCCGAGGAGATCGAAAAACATCGCCATCGCCAGCAACAGGGCGATTGACGTGCAGCCTTTCGGTCCCGTTGCGTCAGGCGCCCGCAAGAAGACCTCCCGCATTGCGCCTTGGCGAAAGGTGCTCATCTATCTGGCCATTGCCGCCATCGGCAGCCTGCTCACGGTGTTGATCATAAACCTCACTCCGCAGCCGCGCGTTCTACGATCTATCGTCCCCCACCGGTTCGACGCTACGGATCCCCAATTTTCCAAGACGATGAGCAGCTATTCGCAAGGGCAGATGTTCGGTTCCAACGCGGTCCAAACTCTCGTCAACGGAGACGAAATATTTCCCTCAATGCTGCAAGCAATCGGGGCGGCTCGATCCAGCGTCAACATGGAAACGTATATTTATTGGTCAGGAGCCATCGGCTACGAGTTCGCGATCGCATTGGCGACGAAGGCCCGCGAAGGCGTGGAAGTCCGCGTGAACGTCGACTGGGTTGGCAGCCTTCCCTTCGACGAGGACCTGATCCGCATCATGACGACGGCAGGTGTGCGGTTCGAACGCTATCGGCCGCTACGCTGGTATACGTTGGACCGTGTAAACAACCGAACTCATCGCAAGCTGCTGATCGTTGATGGCCGGATCGCTTTCACCGGCGGGGTCGGCATTGCCGATGATTGGCGCGGGAACGCACGCAACTCAAATGAATGGCGCGACACCCATTACCGGATCGAAGGACCAGCCGTGCCCGCATTCCAGGCGGCGTTCGCCGAAAACTGGCTTGAGACGACCGGCGAGACATTGCAGGGCGGGAAGTTCTACCCTGCAGTTGCGGCCGCTGGCGGTCTCGATGCGCAGTTGATACTTTCTTCGCAGCCAAACGGCTCGGAGAACATGGAGCTGATGATGTTGGCGGCAATAGCCGCGGCCAAGGATCATCTGCGCATCGGCATGGCCTACTTCGTGCCGGACGACATCGCGCTGCAGCAGATTCTTGATGCAAGGAAGCGAGGCGTCTCGGTCGATGTCATCGTTCCCAATTGGCTCACGGATGTGCCTGTGGTGCGAAAGGGCTCGCGCTTTTTCTGGGGCGAATTGCTCAAGGCCGGTGTGCGCATCTTTGAGTTTCAACCCACAATGTACCATCCCAAGCTTTTGATCGTCGACGATGTCTGGGTGAGCTTTGGCTCGGCTAATCTGGATGAGCGATCCTTGCGCCTCAACGATGAGGCCAGTCTGAACGTCTACGGCTTGGAATTCGCGCGGACGCAAATAGACGTTTTCAACGAGGACCTGAAGCGATCAAGGCAGGTCAGTCTGGAAGAATGGCAAGCGCGTCCGCTAAGCGAAAAGGTCACCGACTACTTTGCGAGCAGGTTTCGCTCCCAGCTCTGATAATGGCGAGGAGGCGGAGATCCAAAGTCCCCGCGATTGCTCGCCAGGTATTTCGCAGCCTTGCTGGATCAGGTCGCGGAAGCCCTCCCTCCCAGCCGCGCTCGCCGCTGGACTCTCCCAGTGTTCCGCACGGATGTGGAGAGCCTAAAAGACTTCGATCACCTTACGGCTTCTCTTTTTGAGAGCCTGGATGGGTTTGCGGCGAGTTTGCGGCTGCGCCGGCGACGACTCCACCGGACGCTGTGCAAGCCTTGCTTGTCTCAGCCGCGCCGTCTTCTCGGCGCGTTGTGCGCGTTCAGCGTCCAGCGTCTCTTGGCTGATGCGTTTGGCGCGGTCGTATCTTTCCTTGTCATGATTGCGCGTCACGGACACCTCCTAGCCAGCAACAAAAATCCTGCGAACCTTTTTGGTGACACGCTGCTTGCGTTCTATGGGAGACGGCGTGATGGCCTGTGCGAGGCGCGCTTCCTTCAACCGCGCCGTCTTGGCGGCGCGCTCAGCACGTTCCTTGTCGACAATGATTGCTGCAGCTGATGTGGTCTTCTCGTTGCGAGCGTCATTATTGGTCCGCGGCATCTCAGCGCCTCGCCTTAATTCTTGTCGCCCGCAGAGCCATTTTGTACCTGGGTCGTGCTCTAACCTGGTGTATCGCCCCCTTGGGCGAGATTTTGCCTCGATGAGCCGGCTTCATGCGCAGGTGGTTGTCGTTGTCCGCTTGTGGGATGGCCATCTCGGTTCTCCTATGCGGGCCGAACTTCGATATGACACAAGTGTTCCAAGGC
>NZ_RZPB01000424.1:0-5435 GCF_003998535.1 Mesorhizobium sp. M7A.F.Ca.AU.002.02.1.1
GTAAAAAGCGAAGGAAATCAAACAGGAGCGGATCGGACCAGTTTGCCGCGATATGCCGTCCAGGTCGATGTTTTGAACAAGGTTTGACTTGCTTCGCTGGAAGTGCTGCGCTAACCCTCGCCGCGTTGCAGCATAGGCCCTTAAAACGGTTCAGCGGTTAAACTGTCACGCTTCCGCATTAGGGTCCGGTGCTGTAATCAACGTGGATTGGCGCCAACGGAAAGCCGAGCATGAACGCACTCTTGAGCTCATACCTGCCCATCGTCCTGTTCATAGGCGTGGCGCTGGTTGTCGGCCTGGCGCTGCTGGCCGCGCCCTTCCTGGTGGCCTACCGCAATCCCGATCCCGAAAAGCTTTCCGCCTACGAGTGCGGTTTCAACTCGTTCGACGACGCCCGCATGAAGTTCGACATCCGTTTCTACCTGGTGTCGATCCTGTTCATCATCTTCGACCTGGAAGTAGCCTTCCTGTTTCCGTGGGCGGTGTCGTTTTCGAAGATCGGCATGCTCGGTTTCTGGTCGATGATGGTTTTTTTGGCGGTGCTGACCATCGGCTTTGCCTATGAATGGAAAAAAGGAGCGCTGGAATGGGATTGAACGACAGTTCAGGCACCCTCGTCGCGCCGAAGCCCAAGGGCATCATCGATCCCAACACCGGCAGGCCGGTGGGGGAGGACGATCCCTTCTTCCTCGAGATCAACAACGAGTTGGCCGACAAGGGCTTTCTGGTCACTTCGACCGAGGCGCTCATCACCTGGGCGCGCAGCGGGTCGCTGATGTTCATGACGTTCGGCCTCGCCTGCTGCGCGGTCGAGATGATCCACACCTCGATGCCGCGCTATGATTCGGAGCGGTTCGGCGTCGCGCCACGCGCGTCTCCGCGCCAGTCCGACATCATGATCGTCGCCGGCACGCTGACCAACAAGATGGCGCCGGCGCTGCGCAAGGTCTACGACCAGATGCCGGAGCCGCGCTACGTCATCTCGATGGGCTCCTGCGCCAATGGCGGCGGCTATTACCACTATTCCTATTCGGTGGTGCGCGGCTGCGACCGCATCGTGCCGGTCGACATCTATGTGCCCGGCTGTCCGCCGAGCGCCGAAGCGCTGCTCTACGGCATTCTTCTCTTGCAGAAGAAGATCCGCCGCACCGGCACGATCGAACGGTAAATCCATGACCGCATCCCTGAGCGAACTGTCGACCTATCTCGGCGAGAAGCTGATCGGCCGCGTGAACGAGGCTGATATCGCCTATGGCGAACTCACCATCCATGTCGAGCCGCGCGATCTGGTCGAGGTGATGACCTTCCTGCGCGACGATGCGCGCTGCCAGTTCATCTCGATCATCGATGTCTGCGGCGCCGACTATCCGTCGCGGGCCAAGCGTTTCGACGTCGTCTATCACCTGTTGTCGCCGAAGCAGAATGTGCGCGTCCGCGTCAAGGTGCAGGCCGACGAGGAAACCATGGTGCCGTCGATCACCGGCGTCTATCCCGGCGCCGACTGGTTCGAGCGCGAGACCTACGATCTCTACGGCGTTTTGTTCTCCGGCCATCCCGACCTGCGCCGCCTGCTGACCGACTATGGCTTCGAAGGCCATCCCTTGCGCAAGGATTTCCCGCTGACCGGCTTCGTCGAGGTGCGCTACGACGACGAGGCCAAGCGCGTTATCTATGAGCCGGTCGAGCTCAAGCAGGAATTCCGCAATTTCGATTTTCTGTCCCCGTGGGAAGGTACGGATTACGTGCTGCCGGGTGACGAGAAGGCAAAGCAGTAAATGGCTGAAACCTCCGTCCGCAACTTCAACATCAATTTCGGCCCGCAACACCCCGCGGCGCACGGCGTTTTGCGCCTTGTGCTGGAGCTGGACGGCGAAGTCGTCGATCGCGTCGATCCGCATATCGGACTGCTGCATCGCGGTACCGAAAAGCTGATCGAAGCCAAAACCTATCTGCAGGCGGTACCCTATCTCGACCGGCTCGACTATTGCGCGCCGATGAACCAGGAACATGCCTTTGCGCTGGCCGCCGAGCGTCTGCTCGGCATCGAGGTGCCGAAGCGTGGCCAGGTGATCCGCGTTCTCTACAGCGAGATCGGCCGCATCATGTCGCACATCCTCAATGTGACGACGCAGGCGATGGACGTCGGTGCGCTGACGCCGCCGCTGTGGGGCTTCGTCGAACGCGAAAAGCTGATGGTGTTCTATGAGCGCGCCTCCGGTTCGCGCATGCATGCCGCTTATTTTCGGCCCGGCGGCGTCCATCAGGACCTGCCGCGTCAACTGGTCGAGGACATCGGCAAGTGGATCGACCCGTTCCTGAAGTCGATCGACGACCTCGACCGGCTGCTGACCGGCAACCGCATCTTCAAGCAGCGCAATGTCGATATTGGCATCGTCTCGCTGGCGGATGCCTGGGCCTGGGGTTTTTCGGGCGTGATGGTGCGTGGCTCGGGTGCAGCCTGGGATCTGCGCAAGTCGCAACCCTATGAATGCTATTCGGAGATGGATTTCGACATTCCGATCGGCAAGAACGGCGACTGCTTCGACCGCTACCTCGTGCGCATGGAAGAAATGCGCCAGTCGGCGAAGATCATGCGCCAGTGCGTCGACCTTTTGCTCGGCAAGGAGAGCACCGGCCCGGTGTCGAACCTCGATGGCAAGGTGGTGCCGCCCAAGCGCCAGGCGATGAAGCGCTCGATGGAAGCGCTGATCCATCACTTCAAGCTCTACACCGAGGGTTATCGCGTGCCGGCCGGCGAGGTTTACGCCGCCGTCGAGGCGCCGAAGGGCGAATTCGGCGTCTATCTGGTCTCCGACGGCTCCAACAAGCCCTACCGCTGCAAGCTGCGCGCGCCGGGTTTCGCGCATCTGCAGGCGATGGATTTCCTCTGCCGCGGCCACATGCTGGCCGACGTCACCGCCGTTCTCGGCTCCCTCGACATCGTGTTTGGTGAGGTCGATCGCTAAATGTCAGTCCGCCGTCTCGCAGAAGCCAGCGTCCAGCCAGCATCCTTCGCCTTCAACCGGGCGAATGCCGCGGCTGCGAAGCAATGGATCAAGAAGTACCCGAAGGGCCGTGAACAGTCGGCCATCATCCCGCTTCTGATGATAGCACAGGAGCAGGAAGGCTGGGTGACGAAGGCGGCGATCGAGACGATCTCCGACATGCTCGGCATGCCCCGCATCCGCGGGCTGGAAGTCGCGACCTTCTACACGCAGTACCAGTTGAATCCGGTCGGCACGCGTGCGCACATCCAGGTCTGCGGCACCACGCCCTGCATGCTGCGCGGTTCGGAAGCGCTGATGGATGTCTGCCGCTCCAAAATCCATCACGACCAGTTCCACACCAACGACAAGGGAACCTTGTCTTGGGAAGAGGTGGAATGCCTCGGTGCCTGCGTCAACGCGCCGATGGTGATGATCTTCAAGGACACGTTCGAGGATCTGACGCCGGAACGCCTGGCTGAAATCATCGATCTCTATGACGCCGGCAAGGGTGCTGCGGTGGAACCGGGGCCGCAGAATGGCCGCACCGGCTCGGAGCCGGCCTCCGGCCTCACCACGCTGAAGAGCGAAAAGGCGATCCTCAAGTCGACCCGCGACAGGGAAGCCAGGGAGGCGGCCAAGGCCGCCAGGGCGGCACCCGACGCGATCGTCGCAGCGCCGGTGCCGGCGCCGGCCGCGGCCCCTGTCGCACCGTCCAACACCAGCAAGCCGAAGACCGACGCCCCTGAAACCAGCCCGGCGCTGAAGACGCCTTCAAAAACCAAGGTCGCGCCGGCGGCTGAAAAGGCGGCGAGTGTTGCCGCTCCACTGCATTCGGCCGCCAATGCCAACAAGGCAGACTCCAAAGTCGAGCAGGTTTCCAAGCAGCGCAGTGGCCCCATCACCAAGGCCGAGCCGGCCTCCGCCTTCAAGGCGCCAGAGGTCAAGGTACCGGCCGCCAAGCCGGCCAAACCGTCGCTCGGGGACAAGAACCGCCCGGCCGGCATCGACAGGCCGGCACAGGTCGATGACCTCAAACTGATCTCCGGCGTCGGCCCCAAGATCGAGGGCATCCTGCATACGCTGGGCATCTTTACCTTCGCGCAGGTCGCGTCGTGGAAGAAGGCCGAACGCGAGTGGGTGGATGGCTATCTCTCTTTCCAGGGCCGCATCGATCGCGACGACTGGGTCAAGCAGGCCAAGGCGCTCGCCAAGGGTGGCGTCGCCGAATACATCCGCGTCTTCGGCAAGAAGCCGGTCTGAGGGACGAAAAATGCTCGGGGATAAAGACCGCATCTTCACCAATATCTACGGCCTGTTCGACAAGTCCTTGGCCGGCGCGATGGCGCGCGGCGCCTGGGATAACACGCCCGGCATCGTCGCCAAGGGCCGCGAGTGGATCGTCAACGAGATGAAGGCGTCGGGCCTGCGCGGCCGTGGCGGCGCCGGCTTCCCGACGGGCCTCAAATGGTCGTTCATGCCCAAGCAGAGCGACGGCCGGCCGAGCTACCTGGTCATCAATGCCGACGAATCGGAGCCCGGCACCTGCAAGGACCGCGACATCCTGCGCAACGACCCGCACACGCTGGTCGAGGGCGCGCTGCTTGCCGGTTTCGCCATGGGTGCGGTTGCCGCCTACATCTATGTGCGCGGCGAGTTCATCCGCGAGCGCGAGGCGCTGCAGCGCGCGATCGAGGAGGCCTATGAGGCCAAGCTGATCGGCAAGAACAACACCTCCGGCTACGATTTCGACATCTACATGCACCACGGCGCCGGCGCCTATATCTGCGGCGAGGAGACAGCGCTCCTCGAAAGCCTCGAAGGCAAGAAGGGCCAGCCGCGGCTGAAGCCGCCATTCCCGGCCAATGTCGGCCTCTATGGCTGCCCGACCACGGTCAACAATGTCGAATCGATCGCGGTTGCGCCGACCATCCTGCGCCGCGGTGCGGCCTGGTTCTCGTCCTTCGGCCGGCCGAACAATGTCGGCACCAAGCTGTTTTGCATCTCCGGCCACGTCAACAATCCGTGCACGGTCGAAGAGGCGATGTCGATCCCGTTCCGCGAACTGATCGAGACGCATTGCGGCGGCATTCGCGGCGGCTGGGACAATCTTTTGGCGGTCATACCGGGCGGCGCTTCGGTGCCGCTGGTGCCGGCCGAGCAGATCATCGACGCGCCGATGGATTTCGACGCGCTGCGCGACCTCAAATCCGGCCTTGGAACCGCGGCTGTCATCGTCATGGACAAGTCGACCGATGTCGTGAAGGCGATCGCGCGGCTTTCCTACTTCTACAAGCACGAGAGCTGCGGCCAGTGCACGCCATGCCGCGAAGGTACCGGCTGGATGTGGCGGGTGATGGAACGGCTGGTGCGCGGCGAGGCGCAGAAGCGCGAGATCGATATGCTGCTCGACGTCACCAAGCAGATCGAAGGCCATACGATCTGCGCGCT
>NZ_RZPB01000425.1:0-5433 GCF_003998535.1 Mesorhizobium sp. M7A.F.Ca.AU.002.02.1.1
CCGCCGGCCTGATCATCGTCAACCGGCCGGCGCGCAAGCTGACGCCGGTGTAAGAGAGACCTTCATGCGTGACATCCTCAACGACCTCGAAGCGGGCAAGTATCTCTCCGACCCGGATCCTGTGCGCCGCGCCCAGATCCAGATGAAGACGCCTCTGCCCAAACGCTTCTACAAGGCCGCCTCTGTGGCACCTATCGACAATGGCTTTGCCGTGCATCTCGACGGCAAGCCGGTGCGGACGCCGGGCAAGGCGCTGCTGGTGCTGCCGACCGAGGCAGCAGCCGCGCTCGTCGCCGACGAGTTCGCCGCCCAAAGCGAGACCATCGATCCGGTGAAGATGCCGGTGATGCGCCTCGTCAACACGGCCATCGATGGCGTCGCCAGCGACCCGCAGGCGGTGCTGGAGGATATCCTGCGCTTTGCCTCATCCGATCTCACCTGCTATCGCGCCGACGCGCCGCAAGGGCTGGTGGAGCGGCAGAACCAGCATTGGGATCCGGTGATCGACTGGGCGAGGACGCTCGGAGCCCGCTTCAATCTGGCCGAGGGCATCATCCATGTCGAGCAGCCGCGCGAGACCATCGCCGTGCTGGGCAGCCATCTTGCCCAGCGCGCCGAGCCGCTGCGGCTCGCCGCCATCCATGTGATGACGTCGCTGACCGGTTCGGCGCTGCTGGCGCTGGCTGTCGATTTCGGCGAGATCGACGCTGAGGCTGCCTGGGCCGCTGCTCATGTCGACGAGGACTGGCAGATCGAGCATTGGGGGCAGGATGCGGAGGCCGTTGCCCGCCGCGCGGCTCGCAAGCGCGACATGATGGCTGCCGCCGGCCTGCTGCAAGCGCTCAAGGGCTAGGGGTTTCCCAACTCGCCCGGTTTCATCCCGCAGCGCACCTAATACCAAAGTCATAATCCCAAAGACGCGCTGCCTTTGGCGGGCGCTTTCTGTCATTTTTCCCGAATGGCTGTCGTTGAGTCCGTGCTCGGAGGAGAACGCGGACAGTGTCGCGCAGCATTGAGAACGGGTCTCACGGGAGGATAACGCAATGGCAATAGCATCGACCGCCGGCGGAACAAGCCGCGGCATGACGCGGGAAGAGAAGAAAGTCATCTTCGCTTCCTCGCTCGGCACCGTTTTCGAATGGTATGATTTCTATCTTTATGGCTCGCTGGCGGTGTTCATCGGTTCGACCTTTTTCAGCCCAGCCATTCCGGAAGCGACCCGCAACATTTTCGCGCTGTTGGCTTTCGCCGCAGGCTTCCTTGTGCGCCCGTTCGGCGCACTGCTGTTCGGCCGCATCGGTGACCTTGTCGGCCGTAAATATACTTTTCTTGTCACCATGACGATCATGGGCCTATCGACCTTCCTGGTCGGCTTGCTGCCCGGCTATGCCACTTTGGGCATCGCCGCTCCCGTGATCCTGATCATCCTGCGCATGCTGCAGGGCCTGGCTCTGGGTGGCGAATATGGCGGCGCGGCCACTTACGTCGCCGAACATGCGCCGGACAACCGGCGCGGCTACTACACCTCGTGGATCCAGACCACCGCGACGCTCGGCCTGTTCCTGTCGCTGGTTGTGATCCTGATCGTACAGGCTTCATTGAGCAAGGAAAACTATGCTGCCTGGGGCTGGCGTATTCCGTTCATCGTGTCTTTTCTGCTGCTCGGCATCTCGATCTGGATTCGGCTTTCGCTTTCCGAATCCCCGACCTTCCAGCGCATGAAGGATGAGGGAAAGGGCTCCAAGGCGCCGCTGACGGAAGCCTTCGGCCAATGGAAGAACGCCAAGATTGCACTGCTGGCGCTGCTCGGCCTCACAGCCGGTCAGGCCGTGGTCTGGTACAATGGCCAGTTCTACGCGCTGTTCTTCTTGACCAACGTGCTCAAGGTCGACGCGCAGTCGGTCAACATCATGATCGCGGTCGCCCTGGCGGTCGGTTCGATCTTCTTCGTCGTCTTCGGCTGGCTCTCCGACAAGATCGGCCGCAAGCCGATCATCATGGCGGGCCTTGCGCTGGCGATTGTCTGCACCTTCCCGCTGTTCAAGGCACTGACATGGGCTGCCAATCCGGCACTCGCCACGGCGCAGCAGAACACCAGGGCGACGGTGACCGCGGCGCCGGGCGACTGCAAATTCCAGTTCAATCCGGTTGGCACGGCGAAGTTCACGACATCCTGCGATATCGCGACTTCGTTCCTGACCAAGAACTCGGTTCCCTATGACGTGGTGTCGACGGCTGCCGCCGGCACACCCGCATCTGTCAAAATCGGCAATGAGACGGTCGAGTCCTATGACGCCATCGCCGCCGGTGATCAGGCCAAGGCCAAGGAAGCGGCCTTCATCAAGGCCGTCAATATGTCGCTGCAGGACGGCGGCTATCCGCTGAAGCGCGCGGCAGCCAAGGTTGCGGACCAGAAGCTCGATGCGTTTGTTGCCGCCAACCCGGAACTGAAGCTGGACGCCGCTGCCATCCGTGCCGGTGAAAAGGCGACGGTGCCGATCGACCAGGCGGTCAAGGACAAGCTGCTGACCACCGATGAGGCAGCGGGCGCACCCGAAGTCACCGTCTACAACATTCCAGGCGGCGGCGCGTTCGCCATGTTCGCCGATCCTGCAGCAGTGAACTGGCCAATGACGATCGGCATCCTGTTCATCCTGGTGCTGTTCGTGACCATGGTCTACGGGCCGATCGCGGCGATCCTGGTCGAGATGTTCCCGACCCGCATTCGCTACACCGGCATGTCGCTGCCCTATCACATCGGCAATGGCTGGTTCGGTGGACTGCTGCCGGCAACCGTGTTCGCGCTCAGCGCCTACAAAGGCGACATCTACTATGGCCTTTGGTACCCGGTGGTGATCGCGGCTATAACGCTGGTCATCGGCATGATCTTCGTCAAGGATACGCTCGGCACCGACCTGCACGCCAAGGAGTAGGCAGCCCCAGCGTTCAAAAGAAAGCCCGGCGCGAACGATCGCGCCGGGCTTTTTCTTTTCAGGCCAATTCGTTGGCGAGGGCTGCTGCCCTTTGTGTCAGCTCTTGCGGCCCCGGGCCTCTTCCTCGATGGCTGCCTCATGGTACCAGCCGTCG
The DNA here is from genome assembly GCF_003998535.1 of Mesorhizobium sp. M7A.F.Ca.AU.002.02.1.1. Lineage (NCBI taxonomy): Bacteria > Pseudomonadati > Pseudomonadota > Alphaproteobacteria > Hyphomicrobiales > Phyllobacteriaceae > Mesorhizobium > Mesorhizobium sp. M7A.F.Ca.AU.002.02.1.1. The sequence goes on from NZ_RZPB01000425.1 coordinate 3,088, forward strand.
CCGAAATCCGCGCGGGCACCACGCAGCGAGGCAAGCTCTGCCGCAAACTTAGCCTTTCCGCTCAAATTTGAGGCAGAGAGGCGTGCTGCCGCCGGGAACATCAAAATTTTGGCCGACGGTCGTGTGGAAATGACTTCCATTGCCGGGTTCCTTTCTTCCGCCGAACCTTTTCGATTCAACTTGGCCCGAAGATAAGGTCTGCAATCAAGTTAGGCAATATGCCTATGAAAAGATCAGCATTTGCACACTATTTGTGCAAATAAGGACCGTGATGGATCCGGGCGCATTGCTTAGGCGGCTCACCGACTTCCGGTGGATGCCGCGTCAATTTTGTCGCACCCTCCGGACCAAGAATGGCACACGAATTGCATTTTAAGTGTGCGGCAGGCCAGCTGCTGACGGCAGACGCATGTCGACGCCGTTCAGTGTTCGGTGATCAAGCAACGAGAGGCTAGAATGACGAAATACAAGCTCGAGTATATCTGGCTCGATGGATATACCCCGGTCCCCAACCTTCGCGGCAAGACGCAGATCAAGGAATTCGCCGAATTCCCTGAACTCGAGCAGCTGCCGCTGTGGGGCTTCGATGGTTCCTCGACCCAGCAGGCCGAAGGGCACAGCTCCGATTGCGTGCTGAAGCCGGTTGCGGTCTATCCGGATCCCGCCCGCACCAACGGCGTGCTGGTCATGTGCGAAGTCATGATGCCCGATGGTGTCACGCCGCATGCCTCAAACAAGCGCGCCACCATCCTCGATGACGAGGGCGCCTGGTTCGGCTTCGAGCAGGAATATTTCTTCTACAAGGACGGTCGCCCGCTCGGCTTCCCCGAGAGCGGCTATCCCGCACCCCAGGGCCCGTACTACACCGGCGTCGGCTATTCCAATGTCGGCTCCGTCGCGCGTCAGATCGTCGAGGAGCATCTCGACCTCTGCCTCGCCGCCGGCATCAACCACGAAGGCATCAACGCCGAAGTGGCCAAAGGCCAATGGGAATTCCAGATTTTCGGCAAGGGCTCCAAGAAGGCCGCCGACCAGATGTGGATGGCCCGCTACCTCCTGCAGCGCCTGACCGAGAAATACGGCATCGACATCGAATACCACTGCAAGCCGCTCGGAGACACCGACTGGAACGGCTCTGGCATGCACGCCAACTTCTCGACCGCCTATATGCGCGAAGTCGGCGGCAAAGCCTATTTCGAAGCGCTGATGGCGGCCTTCGACAAGAACCTGATGGATCACATCGCCGTCTACGGCCCGGACAACGACAAGCGTTTGACCGGCAAGCACGAGACCGCGCCGTGGAACCGGTTCAGCTATGGCATTGCCGACCGTGGCGCCTCGATCCGCGTGCCGCATTCCTTCATCAAGAGCGACTATAAGGGTTATCTGGAAGACCGCCGTCCGAACTCGCAGGGCGACCCCTACCAGATCGCCTCGCAAATCCTGAAGACGATCGCCTCGGTTCCGGCAAGCGCTCAGGTTTCAGCCGCCGCGTAAGTGTTTCGGACTGTATGACAAGAGGACCCCGGCGTTTCGCGCCGGGGTTCTTTTTTGGCCGTTACCCGGCGGACTGCATTCCCGGTAAAACATACCCAGAAAAAGTCAGGCAGTTCCGGCGGTCGCTAATCGCCCGTGAGTTCCGGCCGCAGCCGTGCGGGTCTGCGGCGATCACTCGCCAGAAAGCCCGGAAAACCGCCTTTTTCCAGCCCTTGTCCGGGGCGATGGATCTTCCATAAGCATCTGTTCATACAACGGAATCGGTCATTCGCCACCCGGCTGGCGGCGTTGACAGATCACGCTACGGCATGCGTATTCGCTGGCCTTGGGGTTACGTCACGCAATGCTGTTCGGACGGGCGGGGTTTTCTTGAACGGCGGCATTGGCGTGGGCGCCGGACGAGCGGTCACTGTAGCCTGAGACAGTGCTCCGCTCGCTCCTGGCTCCGACGTTGGCGGCCGAACCGCCTCCCTTGATCATTTACTGAACACCGCCGAGTTGTGATTGAAGCGACGCGCTCAAAAGCCGGCCGCTCCGATGGACCGTAGGTCCAAGAATCCGGGCATCCTATGATCGTCGAAGACGAAAGGCGGATACGGCTGTCCATGCGCGGCTGCCGTGCAGGCGAGGCATGCCGGTCGGCTGGCAATCCTATTGGAGCGCAGCAAAAAGCCCTTGAAAGAGGGACGTCTTTCAAGGGCTTGAGCATTATAGCTAATCTTGGACCGAGATTGAATCTCAGACGGAGTAGTACATGTCGTACTCGACCGGATGCGGGGTCATTTCGAAGCGCATCACTTCGGCCATCTTCAGCTCGATATAGCTGTCGATCTGGTCGTCGTCGAAGAC
>NZ_RZPB01000426.1:0-5432 GCF_003998535.1 Mesorhizobium sp. M7A.F.Ca.AU.002.02.1.1
AGAATGATCAGGCCCAGATGCGTATCGTTGAGCCCGACTGCCCGGTACATCAGGAACATCGGGATGGCGACCACCACCGCCGGCAACATGCGCGTCGACAGGATGAAGAAGAGCAGGTCCGCTTCCCCCTTCACCTTGAAGCGCGAGAAGCCATAGGCGGTGAATGTCCCCATGCCGACCGCCAACACCGTCGAGGTGATGGCGATGATGAGCGAGTTCAGGAAGCGGCTCGGATATCCCGACCATTGCACCTGGCCCTTGCCGTCGCGCACGATCTTCTCGCCGCCGTCGAACACGACGCGCTCCCACCACGGGGCGGCGGCATATTCTTCGGCCGACGGCGGGCTGCGCAACTGTGAGCGCTTTGTGAAAAGTTTGACGAAAGGCGAGATGGTCGGCTCGAACATCACCGTCGGCGGGATCGTCGTGGCCAGGTTGCGTGGCTTGAACGAGGTCGCCACGATCCAGTAGATCGGCGCCAGGAAGATGATCGTCACCAAAAGGACGGCGACAATAGCGACCTTGTTGAGCGCCCGTTCACCCGAAGTCTGGACGGCCGCCATCTCAGCGCTCCTTAACTTTGTTGAGGTATTTCACATAGATGTTGGTGATCGCCAGCACCATGATCAGCACGATATAGGCAAGCGCGCAGGAGCGCCCCGTCTGCCATTCCTGGAAAGCCATCTTGTAGAGACGGATGGAAATCACCTCCGTGCTCGGCTGCGTCGACAGCACATAAGCAAGATCGAAAGTCTTGAAGGCTTCCATGGTGCGGAAGATGACCGCGATCATCAGGATCGGCGCGACCAGCGGCAGCGTGATGCGGAAGAAGGTATAGAACGGCCCGGCGCGGTCGATCGCGGCAGCTTCGTAAAGATGCTTCGGCACCGCCGAAAGCCCGGCGAGCGACAACAGCATGACGAAGGGCGACCACATCCAGATGTCCGTGAACGCGACCGCGTAGAGCGCCATCTTCGGGTCGCCGAGCCATTGGAATTTGCCGAGGTCGAGCACGTAGTTGATGACACCCCAGGACGGATCGTAGAGCAGCTTCCAGAACAGGCCGACCACCGCCATCGAGAGCATCATCGGCAAGAGCAGCAATGTCGTGATCAGGCCCTTGAGCGGAATGGTGCGATTGAGCAGCATTGCCGTTCCAAAGCCGACGACAACCTGACCGACGACCGAGACGATGACGTATTTCGCGGTCACCGCGAAATTGTTCCAGATATAAGGGTCGCTGAGGAGCTCGCGATAGTTCTTCAGTCCGACGAAATTGGCCGGCGCATTGGTCGATGCGCGGAAGTCGGTGAAGGAATAGCCGAGCGAATAGATCAGCGGAAAGATGTTGAAGACGATCAGGAACACGATCGTCGGGATGATGAAGAGGTTGCGTATCGAAATGTCGCTGAGGCCGCGAGAGGCGGCTCTGGAGGAGGTATTCAGCGGTGTGATCATTGTGGTCGCCAAGACCTGCTCCCATTCCTGAAAAAGAAAACGGAGGAGGCGCAGGCCTCCTCCGCACTACATGTCGGTTATTGGCCGCGGCCGTATTTCTTGAACGTGGCGTCCCAATCCTTCGCCAGCGCATCCAGCATTTCCTTGGCCGTACCATCGCCGTTTACGATGTACGGATAGACACGCTGGTTGAGCTGCTGCAGCAGTTCCGCATACTCCGGCACCGCCCAGAAGTCCTTGACCTTGAACATCGTGTCGTAGAAGGCCTTGTTGTAGGGCGTGGCGTTCTGGAACTCGGCCGATTCCAGCACGGCCTTGTTGCAGGTGTAGCCGCCGAGGGCCGCCCACTTCTTCTGCGTATCGTCCTGGATGAACCACTTCAGGAATTTCATCGCCTCTTCCTTGTTGTTGGAATAGGAGACGACGGAAATGCCCTGGCCGCCGAGCGCGGCGAACTGCTCGCCACCTGGACCTGCCGGGTTGGCGAAGAAGCCGGTGTTCTTGGCGTTCGGGTTCGACGCCTCGTTGATCAACGAGGGGAAGAAGGCGAAGTAGTTCATGCTCATCGCCGCCAGGCCTTCGGTGATGGCCTGGTTGTTCTCGACGAAAAAGGCGTTGGTCCAGCCCGGAGGCGTGAAGCCGAACAGCTTGCGGTAGTTTTCCGCCGCGGCCACCGCCTTGTCCGAGTTGATGATGCCGTCGACCTTGTAGGTGCCGAAGTCGCCGAGCTCACCGCCATACGAGAACAGCGCGTTCTCGAAGCCCATCGCCAGGCCGTCATACTGGTTCTGTGTGTAGATGGCGATGCCGTAGCGGTTCTGGTCGGGCCTGTTGAAGAACTCCGCGATGTCGGTCATTTCCTTGAAGGTCTTCGGAACGGCAAGGTCGTAGCCATACTTGGCCTTGAACGCTTCCATTTCCTTCGGATCCTCGAACCAGTCCTTGCGGTAGGCCCAGCCCACGGCGTCGCCCTCGGCCGGGATCGACCAGTATTTGCCGCTGTTGCCGGGATATTCGGAGTAGAACTTGACCGTCGCCGGAGCCATCTTGTCGAGAACCTTGTTCTCTTTGACGAAGTCGGTGAGGTCGACATAGTGACCGCCCTCGGAGGCGGCACCAAGCCATTGCGAGTCGCCGACGACCAGGTCATAGGCGCTGCCCTTGGCGTTGAACTCGGTAAAGGCCTTGGTCTGGAAGTCGGCCCACGGGGTGGTTTCCACCGTGATCTTGACGCCGGTTTGCTTCTCGTACTCGTTGCCGAGCTCCTGCAGATAGTTTGCGGGATCCCATTCAGCCCAGAAGATGGTGAGTGACTTTTCCTGCGCGTAAACGGACGTTCCGCAGGCAAGCGTTAAGCCGATACCAGCAAGTACGCTGGTCACTAACTTGCGCATAATGATTTCCTCCCTTGTGCGCGTTCTACCTTATCGTGCGAGCCGGCAACGTGGCCGGCCCTGGTAGTTCCTCCCGTGATCGCACCTTTCCGGTTTCGAGCCTCCTCGCCCCGCCGGAAAATGGATCGCAGCCCTCACTTTCGATCCGCTTTTCTGATCCAATCTGGTATTACCAATTTTGCATGCGCGTCAAGCCCTTTCTTGGCAGCTTGACGTGGCCATTTCCATCGGATTACCGCTTTATCTGCCTGTTTTACCAAGATTTTCCTACTCAGTGATATGATCGGGTATTGTCCAATACCCCACCCAACCGCTAAGATCAGTAGTGTGCATGCCAATCTGGTCGAACCAGTTAGGCTCTATTTCACGACTGCCTTCGGATCGAGGCTGCCTCCTTCATCGACCGATTCCGCCACTGCCGCACGCACCAGCGCCCCGGCCGCCCACTGTGCGACCGACATCGTCCGGCGGCTGTCCAGCCCCCAGATATCCTTGAGCACGATCAGCACCTCGACGCCGAAGATAAGCGACAGCGCCTGTGCCAGCCGCTTGAAGTCGCGCGGCGGCAAACGGCCCTTGAGCGGCGCGATCGCATCCTTCAGCAGGTCGATGCGGTGGCCACGCGTAAAGGCGGGCTCACCGCCCAGCGTGCCGGCCTGACGCCGCGCCCATTGATCGAGCGACAGCTTCAGTGCTGCCTTGAACGTAGCCTCGAAGGCCTCGATGCGCGGCATGGCCGTGTCGAACAGCTCGGCGACCCGGCGCTCGGCATCGGCGGAGGTCGATTGCCAGGTGAGGATTGGCCCCAGCCCCTCGTCGACGACGGCCTGCACCAGTGCCGACTGGCTCGGGAAGTAACGATAGGCGGTGGCGCGGGAAACCTCGGCCGCCTCGGCGACCTCGCTGACCGAGGGCGTGACGCCCGCCTGCATCAGCCTTGTTGCCGTCTCCAGCATCAGCCGTTTGGTCCGCGCGCGCGGCCCACGTTCGGGCACTGGGCCGGTTGCCCGTTCAGCCTCGTCGCTCGCAGCGGATTGTTGACGTGAGACATTCATACCAATACGATACGCACGTCTCAAAAATTTGCAATGGCGTCCGCATCGTCGAGTGGCCCGGGCAATGAGCGATGGGGGCGGCATCGCGCCTGCCAGGATTGGGAGAGCGCAATGAAGCGTATCTATGTGGTGGGGACCGCGGACACCAAGGGCGAGGAACTCGCCTTCCTGGCCGAGGCAATCACGGCTGCGGGCGCCCTCGTTTGTCGTGTCGATGTCGGAACGCGCGACGCAACCATCCCCGTCGATATCAGCGCGAGGGAAATCGCCGACCATCATCCCGGCGGCAGTGAAACCGTGCTCGGCGGCAATGATCGCGGCGCCGCGGTCGCCGCAATGGGCATCGCCTTCGCCCGCTTTGCCCAATCGCGCAACGACATCGCGGCCATGATCGGCATTGGCGGCGGTGGCGGCACATCGATCGTCACGTCGGGCATGCGCGCCCTGCCGCTCGGCCTGCCCAAGATCATGGTCTCGACGCTCGCCTCCGGCGACACCGCTCCCTACGTCGATGTCTCCGACATCATCATGATGCCTTCTGTGACCGACATGGCCGGACTGAACCGGCTCTCCCGTGTCGTGTTGTACAACGCGGCTCAAGCCATATCAGGCATGGCGGCCAGCCCGGCGCCACCACCCGACGGCAAACCATCGATCGGCCTCACCATGTTCGGCGTCACCACGCCTTGCGTGACCGCCATCGCCGACCAGCTCCGTTCCGGATATGACTGCATGGTCTTCCACGCCACCGGCACTGGCGGCCGCAGCATGGAAAAGCTGGCCGACAGCGGCTTGCTGTCCGGCGTCGTCGACATCACCACGACCGAAGTCTGCGATCTTCTGTTCGGCGGCGTGCTGCCGGCGACGGAGGATCGTTTCGGCGCCGTCGCACGCACGGGGCTGCCCTATGTCGGCTCCGTCGGCGCGCTCGATATGGTGAACTTCTGGGCGCCTTCGACCATCCCGGAGCACTATCGCGACCGGCTGTTCTACGAACACAATCCCAATGTCACGCTGATGCGCACCACGGCGGACGAATGCCGTGCGATCGGCGAGTGGATCGGCACCAGGCTCGCCCGCTGCGGGGGACCGGTGCATTTTCTCATCCCGGAAAAAGGCGTCTCGGCGCTCGACATCGAAGGCGGCGCCTTCTTCGACCCGGAAGCCGACGCCGTTCTGTTCGATGCCATCGAGCGCACCATCAAGCCCAACGGCAAGCGCCGCGTGACGCGCCTGCCGCTGCATATCAACGACCCGGAATTCGCAAAGGCAGCAACAGCGGCCTTCCTCGACATCGCCAGACAGTGAGAGACCTCAAAAAATGCCCGCCATACCGCGCAAGGACATCTTGAAGAAATTCAGGGGAATGATCGACAAGGGCGTGCCGATCGTCGGCGGCGGCGCCGGCACCGGCCTGTCGGCGAAGGCCGAGGAGGCCGGTGGCATCGACCTCATCATCATCTACAATTCCGGCCGCTACCGCATGGCCGGGCGCGGCTCGGCCGCCGGCCTGCTCGCCTATGGC
>NZ_RZPB01000427.1:0-5427 GCF_003998535.1 Mesorhizobium sp. M7A.F.Ca.AU.002.02.1.1
GACTTACACGGCGTCGCCGATCTCGCAGATTGCCGACAGCTTCATGCTCGTCCGGATCATCGGCAATGATCTGGAACCGCGACACCGCAAGGGCCAGTCATTCGACAACGTGCTGTTCATTCTGGACAACGAACCGGTCTTCGACGCCTGCGAAAAATTCTGGATCGTCAATCGAATAGTCGACACCGACGAGGAAGCCCGGATCATCGGCCTGCTCGAAAGCCGCCGCCAGAATTTTCATACAATCCCCTTCGAACTCGATCAGTACCGGAAGATATCCTGGGACGTCGACCAGCTTGTTGCCGGCGACCTCCGATTCTCAGAGAAGGGCCGGGCGAGCGGACAGTCCGCGCGTTACGAAACGCACATCCGCCGCAGCAAGAACCTCTATGTGATGAACAACAATGGGGCTCGCAACGCCGCGCTCGCGATTGCCCGCGACAGGGCAAAATGGCTGATGCCCTGGGACGGGAACTGCTACCTGACAGCCTCTGCGTTCCAGCGGATACGGTCCGCGATCGAGAAAAACCCGCACCTTCCCTACGCTGTGGTGCCCATGGCGCGCATTGTCGACAATGCGCTTCTGCTGGACCAGAGCTTTCAGCCGCCGGCCGAGGAGGAGCCGCAGATCATATTTCGAGCCGATACCACGCAACTGTTCGACGAAAACTATGGTTACGGAAGGCGGCCAAAAATCGAGATGCTGTGGCGGTTGGCAGTTCCTGGCCCCTGGGACCGCTACCGCGACGACGCCTGGGATTTTCCACGCCCGGTCCGGGCGGCGGATGCCGGGCTGCTCCAGAAAGCGGGCTGGGTGGCGCGCCTGGATTCAGGGCGTTCGCATCTGGAGATCGGCAAGGCCGGCTTCGTCGCGCGTCTGGTCAGCCGCGATCAGGCGATCGTCGATATGGTCGATCAATGTGACGCCAAGGCAGTCGCCGCTCGGCTTGATACCTCCCGCCTGGCCTTTTATGACGAAGACGCCCTGGCCAACGCGGTGAAGGACGGGCCCATCCTGCACCATCTCGAAACCGCGGCCGGACAGGCACTCGCCCGCGGTCCGTTCAGCGTGCTCGACAAGACTGGCCTAGCCCCCAGCGGGGATCCCCAGGACTATTTTCACCCTGCGCCTTACTGGTGGCCCGACCCCGACAGACCCGACGGCCTGCCCTATATCCGGCGCGATGGCGAACGCGTGCCCGGCACGGCATTGTATGCAGCAGGAAGCGAAACCTACGATCGCACACGCTTGCAGCGCGTCTTCGACGACACAACCGTGCTTGCGCTCGCCGCAACCGTGCTTGATGGGCATCATTATGCCGTCCACGCCGCCAGGCTCTTTCGCGCATGGTTTATCGATCCCAGGACAAGAATGAACCCGCATTTGCGCTATGCGCAGGTGCGGTCGGGCCACGACAACAATGAAGGGTCCGGCCACGGCATCATCGAGCTGAAGGATTTCTATTTCTTCCTGGATGCCGTACGCCTGCTCGAGCGAACAGGAGTACTGGGCGACGAGGATCGCGAGGCGTTCAGAGCCTGGCTCGGTTCCTACTGCGAATGGCTGGACACCGCGCCGGCAGCCGCGACGGCCTTCTGCAGCAGCAGCAACCAAGGAACATATTACGATTTGCAGCGGGCATCGATCGCCACGTTTCTTGGCGACAGCGCCACCCTGGCCAAGATCAGCCTCTATGCTCGGGAGAGACTAGCAACCCAGATCGCAGCCGATGGCTCCTTGCCCAGGGAACTGTCCCGCACGCGCCCCAGGCACTACGCCATGTTTACCTTGCAAGGCTGGACGTCGCTGGCCCGTGTCCTGTCTTCGGTCGGTGACAATCTCTGGCAACACAAGACAGCCGAGGGGCTGGGACTGGTCCAGGCGCTGCACTGGCTTGTTGCGCACGAGAACAAGCCACACACCATGTCGGCCGAAACTGTCGATCCGGATCGGCTTGGGCCGCTGCTTCTCGACCTGACGCACCATGATCCCGCAGGAATGCCACCTGCCGATCTGGGAAGGGCGACCAAGCCCATTTTTCATCCAGACGAGGCAATCGCGCCTTTTTGGCTGTGGCGGAGACATTAGCGACGCCCGGCATTCCTGGCCTGTTACGTCGATGATGAGAACCACTTTCCGCGCTTCAAACACCCGCGACGGTGCAAAGGCTCTTCATCCTGGTCACCGCCAGTTCCGGATCGGCCAGCAATCCGGCCTGGTCGGCAAGGCGGAACACGTCGGCATAGTGACGGATGCCGCGCGCCGACTGCATACCGCCGACCATCGCAAAATGATCCTGATGGCCGTTCAGCCAGGCCATGAGGACGATGCCGGCTTTGTAATACTCGGTCGGCGCCTCGAAGATCTTTCGCGACAGCGGCACGGTCGGCGCCATCAACGCGTCAAAGCCGGCGCGGTCGCCTTCCGCCAGTTTCGCCAGCGCCGCGTTGGCAACCGGCGCAATCGCGTCGAAAATACCCAGCAATGCGTGCGAGTGCCTTTTCTCGTCGCCGGCGATCAGTTCGGGATAATTGAAATCGTCGCCGGTGAACATGACGACGCCGTCCGGCAGACGGTTCCTCAGCGCGACCTCCTTGCCGGCATCGAGCAGTGAGATTTTTATCCCCTCCACCTTGCCAACGTGGCATTCGATGATGGCAACGACTGTATCGAGAGCGACCTCGAAATTCTCGCTGCCCCAATAGCCCCTGAGCGCCGGATCGAACATGTCGCCCAGCCAGTGCAGGATGACCTTGCCGGAGGACTGTGACAGGATGCGGTCGTAGACCCTGACATAGTCGTCCGGCCCTTTGGCAACTGCCGCCAACGCCCGGCTGGCCATCATGATCGCCTTGCCGCCGAGCCCTTCGATTAAAGCGAACTGCTCTTCATAGGCCTTGATGACGTCATCGATTGTTTTGGCGGCGGCGGGCGCCAGATGGTCGGTGCCGGCGCCCGAGGCGAGATCGGCGCCATCGACCGTGCGCGCCTCGGCGATCGAGCGGCGGATCAATTCCTGCGCGTTTGCCCAGTCGAAGCCCATGCCGCGCTGCGACGTGTCCATCGCTTCGGCGATGCGGAAGCCCAGCCGCCACAGATGGTGACGGAACGCCATCGTCCTCTCCCAGTCGATCACCGGTCTGGACCACGGATCGGTCATGGCGAGCGGATCGGCAACGACGTGCGCGGCGGCATAGGCGATACGCGAAAATCGCGCGCCGATGTCAGGCTGCACGGGCTCGCCGACCAGCGTGTACCGGGTGCTGCCGCCACCCTCACCAGGCAAGGAAATGTCCATCCATCGCTCCCTTCACAACGCTACTAAATGGAACGTTCCAATAAATCAAGGACCTTTAAGATTCGAACTCCCTGCAGGATGAAATGCTGCATTGCAACAGGAAAGCCTTATGAAGCATGCCATTTGAGTACGCACAATCGATGTTCGAGGCGCGGGAAAAATCCCGATTGACTCACGAGCGGAGCAGAGATTAGAACGTTCCAATAGTTTTGGGCCTGCAGTCGGGAGGATGCATCTGGATGGCCAACCGGGCCAAGGCGACGATATTCGACATCGCCCGCGAAGCGGGCGTGTCCAAATCGACGGTATCGCTCGTGCTCCAGGGCAGCGGACTGATCCGGCCCGAAACAGCGAGCAAGGTGCGCAAGGCGATCGAGGATGTCGGTTACGTCTACAACCGCGGCGCCGCCAATCTGCGCAAGGCGCACTCCAACGTCATCGGCATGGTCATCAACGATCTCACCAATCCTTTCTTCGCGGAGCTGGCGGTTGGCATGGAGCGGGTCTTCCAGTCGGCCGGCATCGTGCCGTTCATCGCCAACACGGCGGAAAATCCGGTGCGCCAGGAAGAAGTGCTGAAGTCGCTGATGGAGCAAGGCGTCGCCGGCCTCATCGTGTCGCCGGCTCGCGGCACGACGCCGGGCGCCTTCAGGCGGATCGAGACGGCAGGTCTGCCGGTGGTCTTCGCCATGCGCCGGCTTCCCGAGAGCCGCATTCCGGTCATCGCGCCCGACAATCATCGCGGCGCCTATCTCGCCACCGCTCATCTGATCGGCAAGGGACATCGCCGGCTGGTCTTCTTCGGCGGCTCGTCCGATCTCGTCGTCTATCACGAGCGGCTTGGCGGATTTCGCGAAGCCTGCGAGACGCAGGGCATCTCCGACCGCGACACTCTGGTCGTCGAGGGAGAGACCAGCCGCAGAGGTGGTATCGCATGCCTCGAAACCGCTCTCGCAATGGCTGAACCGCCGACCGCGGCACTCTGCTTCAACGACGCCGTCGCCTTTGGCGCCATGCTGGCGCTGCGCAAGCGCGGGCTTGAGCCGGGAGTTGATTTCGCCATCGTCGGCTTCGACGATGTGGCCGAGGCCGAGCACTACATGCCGGCTCTGACCAGCGTCGCGGTGGACTCGGCGGGCCTCGGCGAACGCGCCGCCCATGTCATGTTGAAAATGATCCAGTCACGCACAACACGGGCCGAAGACCATATCGGCGCGGTCAATCTGGTGGTCAGGGAAAGCTGCGGCCCGGATCGCCGCATTCGAAACAGGGCGGCCGGTTCGGGAGGCGCTGCATGAGCGTCAAATGGAGCTTGATCGGTGCCAGCACGATCGTCAGGCAGTTCATGATCAACGCCATCCGCGCGCAAGGCGAGGACAGCATCTGGTCATCGGCGTCAGTCGAAGCAGCATTGCAAACCGCGAAATCAGGCAAGGCGGTCGCAATCGAGCCTAAGCTCGGGAGTGTGAATTGAGCAAGGTGGTCTCCGCAGCGCAGGCAGCCGGCCTGGTCAAGGACGGCATGGTCGTGTCGGTGTCCTCGTCGAGCGGCCTCGGCTGCCCCGATGCGGTGCTCGCCGCGATCGGCGAACGCTTCGACGCAGAAGGCCATCCGAAGAACATCACCACGCTGCACCCGATCGCAGCCGGCGACATGTATGGCATCAAAGGCATCGACCATCTGGCCAAGCCGGGACTGCTGAAGCGTACCTTGTGCGGCTCCTACCCGTCCGGCCCCTCCTCTTCCGAACCGCCGCAGATCTGGAAGATGATCGGCGACAATTCGGTCGCCGCCTACAACGTGCCGTCCGGCATCCTGTTCGATATGCACCGCGAAGCCGCGGCCAAGCGGCCGGGCGTGCTGACCAAAGTCGGTCTCGACACCTTCGCCGACCCGCGCCACCAGGGCTGCGCCATGAACGCCGCCGCCAGCGAGCCGATCGTTTCGGTGCAGCAGTTCGACGGCGAGGAATGGCTCTATTTCCGCTCTATCGTGCCGCAGGTGTCGATCATCCGCGCCACGTCGGCCGACGAGCGCGGCAACCTCACCTACGAGCATGAGGGCGCCTATCTCGGCGGACTGGAACAGGCGCTCGCCGCCCGCAACAATGGCGGCATCGTCATCGCGC